>CAZHSL010000574.1:0-2046 GCA_964535185.1 uncultured Corynebacterium sp. | reverse complement strand
ACGCGGCGGATCTCGCCGTCGCGGCCGATCACCGGGTCCAGCCGGCCCTCGCGGGCCAGCTCGGTGAGGTCGACGCCGAACTTCTCGAGGCTCTGGAAGGAGCTCTCGGGGTTCTGGGTGTCCATCTGGGTCATCTGGTCATCTCCTGTGGTCAGTTCCTTGACGGCATCGCGGAGGGCTCTCGGGGTGGCCCCGACTGCGGTGAGCAGCCGGGCGGCCGCGTCCTTGCCGAGCGCGATGCCGATCATCAGGTGCTCGGTGGACAGGTAGGTGCGGTGGGCGGTGTCCGCCTCGCGGCGAGCCGCCTCGAGGGCGTCGAAGCCGGTGCCGACGAAGGTCGGGGAGGAGCCGCCGCTGGCTCGGGGCAGGCCGTCGATCGCCTGGGCGCTGCGGCGGACCACGTCGGCGGGGTCGGCCCCGACCGCCGCGAGGACGGCGCGGCCGATGCCGTCCGCCTGCCCGGCCAGCGCCCAGAGCAGGTGCATCGAGCTGATCTGCGGGTTGCCGAGCTCGACGGCCTTCTCCGCGGCGGCGGTGACCGCCTCCTGCGAGCGGGTGGTGAACTGGAACTCCACGGGACTCCTCTCCTGGGTCCTCCGGGTCGCGGTCCGGAGCGCCACGACGTCTGACCAGAGCAACGTCAACCAAGTTGAGTCTATTCCACTCAACCCCGGATCGGCCCGGGATCTTCGGCGGTGGGCCTCCCCCACCCACCCTGCGGGGCCGGGACCGGGGTGTCCACAGGGCGCCGTCGAGCGGAGCGCTCGCCTGTAGCATGACAGCGGCACCGCGTGTCGTCGCCTGAGGGGAACCGGCCACGGCCCGTGCCTGCCCCGATTCCTCCTCACTGCTGACGAAAACCGAGGCTCTCATGTCCCAGCCCCCGCCGCCGCAGTACGGCCAGTTCATGCCGAACGGCCGTCCCCGCCCCGGTGCCCCGGGCAGCGCGCCGTCCTCCCCGCCCCCGCCGCGGTACGTCGACTACGGCAATCCTCGCGCGTACGACACCTCGGTGCGGCCCACCTCGGGCCTGACCGCGGCCCGCTTCGCCCCGGCGCAGATCCAGCGCCCGGACCGCGCCCAGCCGCAGTCCGCCTGGGCGACCCAGACGCGCCGGGTCCAGGAGGTCTCGCAGGTCGCGGCCTCGCGGCCCACCGTCAACATCGGTGTGTGGCTGGCCGTCGTCGCGCTCGGGATCAGCCTGATCCTCGTCCTGGGATTCTTCTTCCTCATGTTCGTGATCGAGGCCAGCGCGAGCCCGGCATGGTGGCCGATCGCCGCGTTCTGCGCCGTCCCCTCCCTGATCGTCATCGCAGGAATCATGGTGCTGGCCGATCTGTGGGATCCCCAGCCGCTGCCGCTGCTGCTGATCGCCGTCTTCTGGGGTGCGGCGATCGCCGTGATCGCCAGCTACTTCATCAACTCGTTCAACGCGCAGCTGGCCTTCGTCGTGACCGGATCGGCGGATCTGGCCCAGCTCATCTCGGTGGTGATCAGCGCGCCGGTGGTCGAGGAGAGCGCCAAGGGGCTCGGGCTGCTGCTCCTGCTGGTGCTCGCACGGCGATACTTCAACGGACCGCTGGACGGGCTGATCTACGGTTCGCTGCTAGGCGGCGGCTTCGCCTTCACCGAGAACATCATCTACTACTCGCGGCAGCTGGAGGCCGAGGGGGCGCTGCAGATGCTCGACCTCGTCATCCAGCGCGGTCTGTTCGGGCTGTTCGGCCATGCGCTGTACACCTCGGCGACGGGCATCATCGTCGGCTTCGTGGTCCGCAAGTGGGGCACCGCCATGGGATTCGTGGTCTTCCTCCCCGCGCTGATCCCCGGGATGCTGATGCACTTCGGGTGGAACTTCTCCGCGGTGCTGGGGCTGCCGCTGATCCTGATGTACGGCGGGCAGGCGATCCTGGTGGTGGTGTGGCTGATCCTGCTCGGCGTCCTGATCTGGGACGAGTCGCGCCTGACCCGGATCCGTCTGGGCGACTACGCCAACCACGGCTGGCTCACCCACGAGGAGGTGGACATGCTCGCCACCTGGAAGGG
>CAZHSL010000573.1:0-2047 GCA_964535185.1 uncultured Corynebacterium sp. | reverse complement strand
GGCTCCTGGTGTGGAGAGGAGAACACGCGGGCTGGTGTGAACCACGGTAGACCCCACAGGAGGCGCACTGAGCGCTCCGTGAGCCGCCTTCCGCATCATGCGCGCCCATTTCGCAGTGCTCTGCGGACTCGTCGCCGCGAGAGCTGGCGCGCTTTCGGGTCCCGAACTGCAGACCCATCACGCTCGGTGGGTTCGGCGGTTCACCGCTCAGTCGATCACTTCGGCCGTGACAACCTCGAGATGAGGCACGCGCGTCCCGCCTCCCAACGAGCTGTACGTCTTGCCTCCGCGGACGACGACGCTCAGCTTCACCTCGTCATCAGCGACGACGTCGGAAAGTTCGGGGCACTTCGAGTCACCATCGCCGCTGAATGCGAGCGAGTTGTGCTCGTACTCGATCCACGAGGACTGCTCCTGCGCAGAAACGCTCACTCGCATCTCGCACGGCCCTGTGTTCGCGTCGAACTGCGTCACGTATCCGTACACGATCAGGGTCTCGCCGGTGTGAGCATCGGGATCTTTGGCAATCCCGGCGAGAGTGCGTTCATCGATCTCAACGAAGTCCTCGGGAGCGTAGGACTCCGCGCTCGCCGTCGGTGAACCGCTGCTGTCCGAGGCAAGGGCGATCACGAAGAGACCGGTGGTCACGAGCGAAGTCAGTGCGGCGAGCATCGAGAGCACGATCCCCGCAATGGCGAGCCCGCGGAGCACGGGCTTGCGGACCGCAAGAACAGCCAGGACCAGCCCGACAAGGCCCAGGAACAAGCCGATGAAGGGAACCCACCCGAAGAAGAAGGCGATGATGCTCACGATGAACGAGATGACAGCCAGCGCGGTCGACGGCTGCGGAGTCTGGGGCGGCATGTACCCCTGAGTGGGACCGTACGGACCGTTCCAGGTGGGAGCTGCGTTCCCGCCAGCGTGAGAGTAGGACACAGCGCGACCCCTTCAGAGCGGGAACCAAGGTTTCTACAGCCATGATACTTCGCAAGTGGTCACAAAAAGGACACGCGAGTCGGAACCCTCCCGCTCGGCGACGGCTGGTCGAAGCGCTTCCAGGCCTACACCACCTCCGGGCCATGCCACGGTGCCGCTGGGCGGTGCGGCGGGAACAGCATAATCGTCGACTCGGGCGCCAACGGTCACCACGAGGTAGCCTCCATCGAGAGGGCAGTACGTGGATCCGACCCGGGCGGCCTGCTTCTGGCAGACGAACCTCGTGGTACGTCCCATCAAGTCGGCGAAGCGGCACGGGATGTTGGTGGCTTACAGCGTCTCGCTCTTGGACGATGAGTCCGGACCGTCGGTCTTGGACGGGACTGCCTATTCGTCGATCAACACGAGGCGGCGCTGACTGGCGCGGTGAGCTGGAACGGAGCGCTGGACTACTTTCCTCCGCCTACCGGGCGCCGACACCGTTCTGACGTTAGGTTGGAAGGCGTGTTCTGCAGCGCAGAGGAGAACTGGCGGGTCACAGCCCGACACGTTGAAGCGCTGGACATCACGGCCGCAGGTGACACCTTCACCGGGCACCTCTCGGCCGGGATCGTTCGGGGTGTCAACCCCGATGAGGCGCTGGAGATAGCTACGGTCGCGGCGGCTTTCGTAGCCGGCCGAACCGGCTCAGCTGAGTCCACCCCTCAATGGAACGAGGCCGCCACGTCGCCATCGCCCTCGTCAGCCGGCCGATGGAGTATTGCAGCCCCGGGCTGCGCCTGAGCCCCGCTCATGTCAGTGGGAGTTGCCGCACGGATAGGTGACACCGGATCTGGCGTGGGACGGATCCGGCCGGCCGCACACGAGACCGGAAACGTGCTTGGCGATTGGGCTTACTCCTCCCGCGCCACCCGTAAGGCTCTGCGGCGGCGCGGGATCAAGGCCTTGTTCCCCGAGCCCCGCGACCAGCAGCACCCGACGACGCCTCAGTCCCCGTACACCCGCACCCCCACCACCCGTGCCTCGGGCACGCCGTTGGTGTCCTCGACGACGAGTCGGAGCGCGGTGGCGTGCACGGGCGCGTCCAGGCGCAGCACGCGGCGGCGCTCGC
>CAZHSL010000572.1:0-2048 GCA_964535185.1 uncultured Corynebacterium sp. | reverse complement strand
CCCGCAACGCCTCCGGCAACCGCTCCGCGTGCGCCGCGAGCAGCTCGTCCGTCATCGCCCGCGCCTCCTCGAGCGTGAGCAGCGCGGAGGTCAGCGGGTCCAGCGCCACCGCGTGGTGGACGTTCTCGACATCGCCTTCGAGCGCTGCCCGCACGGCGAGGGTCTGCACGTTGACGTTGGTGCGGTTCAGTGCCGCCAGCTGCGGCGGGAGGTCGCCGATCGCAGTGGGCTGCACGCCACGGGCGTCGACCAGGCAGGGCACTTCCACGCAGGCGTCGGCCGGGAGGTTCGTGATCAGCGCGCCGCGGTTGGGGATGTTGCCGTGCACCACGCTCGGGGTGCCCGTCACGATCGAGTTCACGATCTGCGCGCCGTACTCGACGCTCGGGGCGAGCTCGGTCTTGAGCCTCTCGAGCTGGGCGTCGATGTCGCCCTGGTCGTCGTGTGACACGCAGATCTCGTAGTAGTCCCACCGCTCGGGGATGAACTCCTCCACGAGCTGCGGGTTCTTGCGGAAGTAGGGCAGGTACTCGGAGGCGTGGTGGCTGGACTCGGTCTGGAAGTAGCCGAAGGCGTTCATGATCGAGGTGCGCACCTGCTCGTTGCCGCCCTCGTAGGTGCTCGCGGCGTCGGCCGCCTCGGAGTGGTCACCGTCGTCGCCGGCGAGGTCCTCGGCGCCGCGCCCACGCTGGTGCTTCGCGGCCATCACCTCACGCATCTGCGGGTAGAGGTCCTGCTGGCCGTGCATGAACTCGAGGATCCAGGCCTGGTGGTTGATGCCGGCGCAGCGGTAGGAGACCTCCTCGTACGGCACACCCAGGGTGCGGGCGAGCATGCGGGTGGTGCCCTGCACGCTGTGGCACAGGCCCACGGTGCGCAGCCCCTTCGCGTTCAGGTACGCGGTGGCCATCGCCATGGGGTTGGCGTAGTTGATGAAGGTGGCGTCCGGGCACACCTCGAGGGCGTCGGCCGCGATCTCGTCATAGGCGGGCACCGAGCGCAGGAACCGGAACACGCCGCCGGGACCCACGGTGTCGCCCACGGTCTGGTCGATCCCGTACTTCCGCGGGATCTCCACGTCGTGGCGGTAGGACTCCACGCCGCCCACCTGGAAGGTGATGATCACGATGTCCGCGCCGTCCAGCGCTGCGCGGCGGTCGATGGTCTCCTCCACCGTCGCTCCGAGGCCGTGATGGGCGATGAGCTCACGGGTCGCGTCGGCGACGGGGCCGAGCTTGTCCGGGTCGATGTCCATCAGCGTCAGCGTCGACTCCCGCAGGGCGGGGAAGGAGAGGATGTCTCCGATGAGGCGGAAGGGGAACACGAACCCGCCGGCGCCGATGATCGTGATCTTGGGGTTCTTCCGATGCGTCGTCGTCATGGCTCCACGCTAGGAGCGCACAACGGCGGAGATCTCCCGGAATCATTGGCGAAAGTTCCAGGATCCTACGGTTGCCGGGGTGCTGCGCGGTCTACGCTGGGTCGATGACGCAGTGGCCGCTCAGCGACGCGGTGGAGGACATGCCGCCGGGGCTGTGGATCCGTCGGGGCTCCCCGCCGCCGATGTTCTCGATGCATCGCCATGACGACGTCGAGATCAACCTGGTGCTCGACGGGCAGCTGCACTACCTGTTCGGCGGGCAGCCGCTCACCATCCGCGAGGGTGAGATCGCGGTGTTCTGGGCCGCGCAGCCCCACGGTCTCGTCGACTCCCGCACCGGGGATATGTGCTGGGTGCACGTCCCCTTCAGCATGTTCCTGTCCTGGGGTCTGCCGGAGGCGCAGACCGCTCCCCTGCTGAGCGCCCAGCCGCTGATCACCCACGCTCCGGACCTCGCCGCCCGCATCGCGCACACGGCCGAGCAGTGGGGCCACGAGATCGAGGGGGCGGAGCCCGGCCGCCCGACGGGCGACACCGATGCCGACGGGGCCGACGACGACAGTGCCGAGATCGCGATGCTCGAGATCCAGGCCGCGGTGCGCCGAGTGCTGCGGGCCTCCTCCCGTGCGAACCCCGAGGCGCCTGCGGACGGCGGCGGCTCCGTGCC
>CAZHSL010000571.1:0-2053 GCA_964535185.1 uncultured Corynebacterium sp. | reverse complement strand
GTGCTGCTGCCCGAGCCGCTGAGCGGCGTGTGGTGGGCGACCCGGCCGGTGTGGGCGCTGGTGCTGCTGGCCCTGACGGGGCTGGTGGTACTGGTGATGGGGCGGTTCGAGACGCCGACGGTTGATGAGCGGCCGGCGCCGGCGGTGTGGAAGCCGCTCGTAGCAGGTGTGACGGTGATCGCCGGGCTTGCTGTGATGGCGAACGTGGGCGTGGTCGGCGAGGGTGGTGTGACCTGGTGGTGGCCGTTGCTGCCGGTGGTGGGGATGTGGGGGTTCGGGGTGGTGAGGGTGCCGAACCGTCTCTGAGTTTCTTACTCGCTAGAGGCCGTGATGTGGGATTATCAGACCATGTGGTCAGATGCTGAGGAGATGGCGCTTCGAGAAGAAGCTATGGAATGGCTCGCCGCGTGGACGAACGATGGGTTAGACGCGATCTCGTACGAGGAACTCGGTGACTTCCGTTTCCGGGGTGAAAAATTTCCACTCAGAGATCGTCAGCTCGGGATTCGGAAGCCGGCAGGGATGGCCAGCGCGTTCTCCATTACGACGACGTATCGAGCGCCGGGTAAGGAGCGTCCTTATGATGATCGTCTAGGCAGTGATGGCCTCATGCGATACAAATGGGACGGAGAAAACCCTGAAAAGTACACGAATCGGGGCCTGCGTTCGGCAATGGTGCAGAGGCGGCCACTGATTTGGTTCTGGGGCGTTGCTACCGGGATATACAAGCCAATATTTCCGGTTTACATCGTGGCAGAGGAGCGGGAGCGCCAACAGTTCGTTGTGGCCACCGATGGGCTCCAGAATATCGAGTCAACGGGGCAAGACGTCGACGAGGTGACAAAACGTTACGTGCTTCAGGAGACACGTCGACGCCTGCACCAGCCAGTCTTTCGCGGGCTCGTGATGCAGGCCTACGGGACGCGGTGTTCAATTTGCACTTTGCGTCACTCCGCGCTGCTCGATGCCGCGCATATCATTCCCGATGCAGACCCGGCTGGGGTCGCGTCTGTGCGCAACGGGATAGCGCTTTGCAAGATTCACCACGCTGCGTATGACTCGGGGATAATAGGCATCTCGCCAGATTATAAGATCGGGGTGCGCGAAGACGTCCTCCGCGAGGTTGACGGGCCGATGTTAGAATTTGGGCTGAAGGGGTTGCACGGAAAGGCTTTAAGTGTACTCCCCTCGATGAAGAAGGAGCGTCCGGACCAAACGCTCTTGGAGCGTCAATATCGACGTTTTGAAACCGGATCCACCTCTCGAGGACTCCGGGCAGACTTCCTACGTCCTGTCGATCCACAAGTTTAAAGTGAAGCGTTTCGCGCGCCGACTTCTCTCGCTGCGGGGTTTACGGGGCTGATGGGCGCCGTTCCATGTTTTCCAAGTGTCACGGGGAGACGTTCGATGATCGGAATGTCGGCTGGGGCCCAATCGAGTGATGATAATTTGTCAAGCCCGATCCACATCATCGCGTCATGATCTGTGCTGCGTTCGGGGTCTCGCCCTAAAAGCGAAACTGCATAGCAGGACATCTCGATCGCTTGCGCTCGAAGAACTGTTCGGCTTTGGTCAATAAATCGGCCGACGGTCGCTTCGATCGCGAGCTCTTCCTTCAGTTCCCGCTGTAGTGCTGCTTCTGGAGTCTCTCCAGACTCAACTTTTCCTCCCGGAAACTCCCATAACCCGCCGGCAGTGCGGTGTTCGTTTCGTCGGGCCGCAAAAACGGTACCGGAACGCTCGATGATCGCGGCCACAACGTGGATGGTGTGTGAGATTGTCATGAAGGCGCCTTCGGTAGGGAAGCGTCTAGGATCGTGTCGATGCCAGGGTATGTAGTTATGGGGACCTCGAGTGCTCTATCGGCACGGTATATTCCTCTGGCGGCTTACCGTCGGGGCGTCCTGGCCTCTGCACGGATCGGCGGGTGCGACATGAAGAGCCGACGTTTCGGCGAGCGTCAGCGCCCTTTGCTCCGCTCAGATCTCGACCTCCCGTCCCTCCTCGGTGCGCAGCGTCAGCGCGAACCGTGAGCCGCGCCCCTCCTGGATCT
>CAZHSL010000570.1:0-2055 GCA_964535185.1 uncultured Corynebacterium sp. | reverse complement strand
AAGACGGCCGCTTCCGCTCGCGCGCCGAGCTCGAGGCGATCTACCAGACCGAGCTCGGCTTCGACACCGCCACGCCGACGGTCGTCTACTGCCGCATCGGCGAGCGCTCGGCGCACAGCTGGTTCGTGCTCACCTACCTGCTGGGCTTCGAGGACGTCCGCAACTACGACGGCTCCTGGACCGAGTGGGGCAACGGCGTGCGCCTGCCGATCGCGCAGGGCACCGAGCCGGGTGAGGTCCCCGCCCGATGACCGACACCGCTGCTTCCGGCGCGGGCCTGCCCGCGGCCTTCGCCGAGATCGCCGACGACTTCCACGCCCTGTCCGGACGGGACCGGCTCCAGCTGCTGCTGGACTTCTCGAACGATCTGCCGGCCCTGCCCGAACGCTACGCCGACCATCCCGAGCTGCTCGAGCCGGTGCCCGAGTGCCAGTCCCCGATCTTCCTCATCACCGAGGTGGAGGGCACCGGCCGGGACGCGACGGCGCGGCTGTTCTTCTCCGCCCCGGCCGAGGCGCCGACCACGCGCGGCTTCGCCTCGATCCTCGCCGAGGCGCTCGACGGCCGCTCCGTCGGCGAGGTGCTGGACACCCCCGAGTCGGTCACCGGCTCGCTGGGGCTGGCCGAGGTGGTCAGCCCCCTGCGGCTGAACGGCATGGCCGGGATGCTGGCGCGCATCAAGCGCCAGCTCCGGGAGAAGTCCGGGCTCTGACCACCGCGCCGCGGAGCCGCGGCACGCTGCTGCGGAGCCGCGGCATGCTGCCGCAGGGCCGTGCCGCGGCCCTCGCGGCGGCCCGGGGTCAGGACCGCGGCGGGGTGCGCGGCGGGGTGCGGGTGCTCCCGTACCGCTCGTAGGCCTTCTCGGCCCCGGTGCGCAGCGCACCGAAGGCCGCGCGACCGGCCTCGGACTGTGCGAACTCGAAGGCCGCACGAGCCCGTCGGCCGAAGTCCGCACGCTCCTCGGCAGTGGCGCCCTCGTCCCCGGGCCCGCCGGTGGGCGAGGCGAAGTCCTCGGGGAGCTCTCCCCGCTCGAGGCGGGCGTGCCGCTCACGGGCGACCTTCAGCTCGAGCGGCACCCGCACCTGCCGCACCAGCGCCGCGCGCACGTCCTCCCGGATCCGCTCGGCCTGCTGCGCGAGATACTCCTCGAGGGGCATGCGCTCCTCGGCGAGCTCGTACGCCCGGCACAGCAGGTAGGAGGCGAGGTCGGAGGCGACCTCGGGCGAGAGCCCGTAGGCGTCGGAGGAGCCGCGCGCCTCCCGCAGCTCCACCGCGTCGTCCCGCTCGAGCGGGCTGGGGGCGATGTCGACCGCGCTGAGCACGTCCTCGACGAAGGCGTGGAAGCTCGCCTCACCGGGGACGTCGGCGCGGCGGAGGTCCGCCCGCCCGATGTCCTCGGGCGGCAGCGGCACCCGGTCGACCCCTTCGCGGGCGAACTCGTCCTGCGCGGCGCGGCGCAGCAGGCGGCGGGCGGCGCGCTCGAGGTGACCGGCCTCCGCATCCCGCGGGATCCCGGGCACCACGGCCCTCGCGTCGGCGATCACCGCGGCGCGCAGGCTCGAGCTCTCGGCGCGACGCCGCACCGTGGACGGGAGCATCGCGAGCCGCTCTCTGAGGGTGAAGATCTGCACCATGGACGCCTCCTGCGGGATCGGGCGGATGCCCCCATCGTACGGACGCTCCCGGGCGCCCGACCGGGCGCCGCCGAGCCTCCGGGGCCCCTCCTGCGCCTCGGGCACCGCCGGTGAGGCTCCCCTGAGTGACCGGACCGCCACGACCTGCGGGAACATCCGCCCGCCGGGTCTCGTTTGCAAGGATGGGACCGACCGGACCCGCTCGCACGATTCTCAGGAGATGACATGGCTGACCTCGCCTACACCGTTCCCGGACTCGGCACCGACGACTCGGTGCGTCTGGTGGAGTCCCTGCAGGACCGGCTCCACGCGATGAACGATCTGCACCTCACGCTCAAGCACGCGCACTGGAACGTCACCGGCTCCCGCTTCATCGCGGTGCACGAGATGCTCGACCCGCAGGTGGAGCTGGTGCGCGGCT
>CAZHSL010000569.1:0-2057 GCA_964535185.1 uncultured Corynebacterium sp. | reverse complement strand
GGGTGCCGTCGAGATCGAACAGCAGCGCATCGTGCAGGTCGAGCAGGGACGGGTCCGGGCGGCGGATCACGCGTCCTCCTCCCCCTGCTGCTCGGGACTGGGCGTCAGCACGCGCTCGGGCGTCGGCGCGCCGGCACCCGGGGCGTCCTCGGCGCCCGTGCGCGACCCGTCCGGGGCGCCCTCGTCCTCGCCGCCGTCCGACGTGCCGCGGGTGTCCTCGTCAGCGTCAGCGTCAGCGTCAGGATCGTAGGCGTCCAGCACCGAGATCTGCTCGTCATCCGCCCAGGTGGGCTCCTCGGCGGGTGCAGGGGCCGGACGGCCGAGCCGCTCCGCGGCGTCGGTGAGGCCCTCCGTGTCGGCGTCGGCCGCCAGGGTGATCCAGCGCCGCGCCTCCTCCTCGCGATCCGCCTTCTCCAGAAGATCGGCATAGGCAACCCACAGACGGACCTGCCAGCGCCCCTCGACCTTGTGGCGCAGCGCCGGGATCTCGAGGGTGCGCAGCGCGGTGCCGATGTCCCCGGTGTCCGCGTAGGCGCCCGCGACGACGATCATCAGCTCGATCGCTGCGCTGACGCCGAGGGCGTTCGCGTCGTCGGAAGAAGCGATGTCCAGTGCCCGTTCGGGCCGGCCCAGGCCGCGCTCGCAATCGGCGATCATCGGCAGCACGTCGGTGCGACCGGTGATCCGCAGCGAGGTGCGCAGCTCCCGCGAGGCGGTGCGGAAGTCACCCGCGCGGTAGGCGAGCACACCGTAGGTCTCGCGCACGGCACCGACCCGTCCGCCCAGTCGCGCGGCGAAGCGCGCGTGCGCGAGAGCGGTCTCGTTGTCGGAGTCCTCGAGCATGTGCGCCGCGACCATGTGGCGCGCGACCCTCTCCGCGGTCTCCTTGCTCAGGCTGAACAGCTCCGAACGCACATCCCGATCCAGCTCTCGGCCCGTGATGCTGTCCGGGACGCGGGGTTCGACGGGACGATCGGCGCGAGCCTCCTGGCCGGGACGGTTCGGCCGACGGTCATCACGGCGCGGGCGGTCGTCGCGACGTGCGTGATCATCGCGGCGCGGACGGTCATCCCGATACGGGCGATCGTCCCGACGCGGACGGTCGTCGCGACGCGGGCGGTCGTGGCCTCCCGGATGGTGGCCGCGGCGTGCGCGGTCATCGCGGCGCGGGCGGTCCTGGCTCCACGGACGGTCGTCACGACGGGACGATTCCCCGCGGTGCGGACGATCCTCCCGGCGGGGCCGGTCGTAGCGGCGGTCGCCGGAACGACCCTCCCGGCCGTCCCGGGATCGATCGCGGCCCGGCTCCCGCTGCTCCCACGGGCGGTCCTCACGCCGGCCCCGGCCTTCCGGACGGCCCTCGGATCGTCCACCGCCGCGGTACGGACGGCGCTGGTCGCGACCGCCGCGACCGCGCGAGTCATCGGAACGCTGCGGACGATCCGACCAGGAGGATCCCCGGTCTCCGCGCCGGGGCTCGTCCCCCGGCCGGCGGGAACCGCTGCGGTGAGCGGGCCTGCCCTCTCGTTCTTGGCGAGACGCACGGCCGCCCCATGGGGCCTTGTCATCCGGCCGACCGCGGCCGTTCCCGGAGCTGCGCCGCGGGCCCGATGTCGATGCGTCGTTGTCGCGCCGCTGCCAGTTCCGGCTCTCGTCGCCGTGGCCGCGGTCGCTCTTGCTGCTGCTGTCCTCAGCCACCCTGGACCGTCCGTCTCTTCGTTCGTCTCGCTCTATGCCGTTATCTCCAGGGATCCTAAGCGACCACCTGCTCCTGACCCGAAAGTAAGGGAGCCATCCGTGACAGCTTTCACCAGCCCCCTGCGCCGTCGCAGCCGCGGGACCGTCGACGCCGGCCACGCTCTGACCAGGTCACTCGCGGTCGCGAAAGAGGGTCAGCCGGCATCGTGCGGGCTGCACTCGAGGGCGGGCCCTGCAGGGCGGATAGTGCCTCCCTGCTTCGGTGCGCAGTGCGATGTGCAGGTGGCGTGACCGCGCCCCGCCCCCGAGACGACGCGTTCTCGGGCATGAAAAATGGGGAGTGGAGGAGGCGAACACCC
>CAZHSL010000568.1:0-2064 GCA_964535185.1 uncultured Corynebacterium sp. | reverse complement strand
CCGCGACCCGGAGATCCGTGACCCCGAGTTCCGCGATCCCGAGTTCCGCGACCCGCAGGACGGCTCGCACCGGGGCTGAGCTCCCCGCACCGACGGCGGCCCGGTGATCTCCTCGGAGGTCACCGGGCCGCCGTCGTCGTACTGGCCGTGCCAGACTGACGACCATGCCCACCGGCCCCGCACGCACCCGCATGGACGACCTCACCGTCGAGCGGGTGCTGCGCGTGGTCGAGGCGATCCCGCCCGGGCGGGTCGCCGCCTACGGCGAGATCGGCCAGATCGTCGGCGTCGGCCCTCGCCTGGTGGGCCGCATCCTGCGCACCTGGGGCTCCGGGGTGCCGTGGTGGCGCGTCACCAGCGCGTCCGGGGACCACCCGCTGCTGGACCGTGCCCGGCCGCACTGGGAGGCGGAGGGCATCGAGGTCGCCCCGCACGGCCGAGGATGCCGGATGGCGCGCTTCGGCGCGGACCTCGCCGAGCTGCGCGAACGCGCCCGGCCCGGCCTTGCGGAGCTCGACGACCGCTGACTCGCCGCCCGCTGAGCCGCCGCCCGTGGCGCGGCCGACGGGTCACTCGACCGGGACGTCCCCCAGGAAGTAGTAGGCGGGCACCCGCGCGGCGTAGTCGTTGCCGTCCAGCTCGCGCCAGGTGACGATCTCCGTCGAGCCCTCACGCTCCTGCGCATGGGCGGTGGCCAGGAACATCAGACCGATGACGCTGGCGAGCCCCTGCTCGGCGGGCCGCTCGCGCAGCACGTCCCCGAGGGAGGCCTGACCGCTGCGGCCGCGGACCTCGTTGATGTCCGTGGCCAGCCCCACCAGGTCGATGTCGTTGGTGCGCACCAGGTCCTGCAGCACCTCGACGCTGAGGGCGGTGGCGTCGTGGACCTCCGCCTCCGCGGGGGCGCCCGGATCGGTGGGGTCCTTCAGCCGGTGCTGGGACACGGAGCTCATCAGCACCCGGGACAGGTCCAGCTCGAGCGGGAAGGGAGCGCGGGTGGAGACCTCGTCCTTCTGCGCGAGCGCGAGGCCCTGGGCCTCCTGCAGCGCCTCCAGCAGCACGCGGTGCTGGCGGAAGTCCTGGGAGCGCACGAAGCGGGCCAGGGACCGGTACAGCTCCGTCTTGACGTCCAGCACCTCCTGGGCCGGCTCGTAGAGATCGCTGAACACGCCCGCGAGCTTCTCGCGCTCGTCGCGGCCGAGCGAGCGGGCGAAGTCGCGCTCGAGCAGGCGGTCCACGAGGTCCTGGGTGGTGCGGGTCTGGACCGGATCGTTGAGCATCCGGAAGAACGCGGTGAAGGTGCGGCCCACCGAGGACTGCCCCAGCAGGTCGTCGCCGGCCAGCAGCTGCTCGAGGATCTCCCCGCGGGACCCCTCCGGGGAGAGGATCTGCTCGCGCAGGTGCAGGTCCACGGCCCGCAGGTCCTCCCGGTACTGGAGGAAGTCGCCCGAGAGCTCGGCGGCGATCTGCAGGATGTCGCGCAGGCGGTCGGTGGAGGCCTCGGCGCTGGGGAGCATCAGCTCGCCCTCGGCGAGGTCCCGGATCTCGGCCTCGATCCGCTCGCGGCGCCGTTGGAGGTCCGCCAGGCGCACGTCCCGGTCGGTCTCGGTCTCCTGGGCCAGGCGCTCGAACTGCTGGATCACGAGGGTCAGGCGCGACTCGGTGGTGGTGGGCCGATGCTCCTCGAGCGAGGCGATGAACTGGATCGCGTCGATCGTCGCCGGGGACGGCTCGAAGGTCGTCTCGGTGCGCTGCGGGTCGTCGCGGCGGGTGAGGTAGCCCTCCCGCACCCAGGCGTCGACGTACTCGGCGGCGCTGCGGCCGCTGCGGACGTCCCCGTCGGGATCCTCGGACCGCTCGTCGTCCTGGTCCTCGTGCAGCAGCGCCAGGTGCGCCCCGACACGTGCGATCAGCTCGCTGCGCGGCAGGCGGCGGTCACCGGCCGGGAAGCTCGCCTGCAGGATGGCGAGCACCGCCGGCGCCTTCGTGGCGGCGAGCAGCCGCCAGGTGCTGGCCCGGCGCAGCTGCTCGTAGGCCTCCTTGCGCGCGGACACGGCGTCGCTG
>CAZHSL010000567.1:0-2073 GCA_964535185.1 uncultured Corynebacterium sp. | reverse complement strand
AATGTCAAGAACGTCCTGCCCCGCAACACCGGTGTGCCATTGGCTGCGCCGGCGTCGATCATCTCCGCCGAGGTAGTCCAGCGGTGGTCTGACCACAACGAAGTGCCCGGGCCTGACGGCTCGGGCACTTCGTTCTCTTGGGCTGCCGCCCGGCGCGAGCGCCGGTTGCCCTCGACAGGCGTGGTCACTTCTGGTGTTGGTCGCCGTCGTGGTCGGGCTGATCGAGGTCAGCGACGTGGGCAGAGAGATCGGCCATGCGCTTGCGCGTCCGCTTGGCAACGTCACCGACGGCGACCGCCTCGACCTCGGAGCGCCACTGATCGTAGGGAGTCTTGACGCGCTTATCGCTTGGCGTCGACCAGTGCGAGACCTTGTCGTGCTCTGCCCGAGCCCACTCGTCGAAACGGTCGTAGAGCGTGCCGCCGCTCTTGAACTGCTGCGATTTCATGAACCGCGTGGAAAGGTCGGACTGCGCGGCCAGCACCTCTTCTGCCGTGGGCATCGGTGGGCGCTGTTCCGCTAGAGCCTTGAGGCGGGCACGCTCGGCGTCGAGGGCCTCCTGTGTGTGCTGGGCAGCCTTCAGTGCTTCCTCGACCTCGTGGCGGCCCTCCTCGCGTCCCTCGGCGACAGCACGGCGACGCAGGCGGGGCATCTCTTCGGTCTCCCAGGCTGCCCGTTTGGCGGCGAGAGCCTGCTTCTGCTCCTTGACGGCCTGCCGCTCCTCCCAGAGCTTCTGCCCGTCCTTCTGTGCGACGGCGAGCGTCGCCCGCGTCTTGTCCGCGCTCCTGGCAAACTCTTCGCTGCTCAAGTGCTCCGTCGAGCGCTCGGTGACCTTGAACTCGACGTCGTACCCCGCATCGGCGAGAGCCTGACGGTGCGCCTTGTGCTGGCGCTGGAGGTCACCCGGCCCCTTAAAGAAGTCTTTCTGGCTCAGCCGCCCGTCCTCCGTCACCGGCGTGAACAAGAGTTGCAGCTGAGGGTTCGTCTCGTCGAGATAGACGGAGTAGCCGACGAGGTTCTCCTGCCCGAACTCGTCCGCGGCCCAGTCGAGCTGCCGCTCGACGAGAGCGAGAGCCTGATCGTTCAGTCCGCTCTCTTTCCAATCGGGACAGTGATCGTCGAACCAGGTCGGATCGCGCTGCAAGATCATCGGGCGCATCGCCACGGCGTCGGCCTTGATCTTCCTCTTCACCGTCGCCAGACGCGCATCCAGGTAGTCCGTGAACTCCGCCGAGTGCGGCCGCCTCTTCCTCCTGATGAAGCCACCCTCAACCACCGTCTCCTCAGTGACCTCCGGACGACGAAAACCGCCATGACCATCGTTGACCATCGTGATGTTCATCGAGGTACGCGACGCGTCGATATTGGCGTTCCGCTGCTTGAACGCGAACCCGGCGGCCTGATCGGCATCGCGGGCGATGTGACGCACGAAGTTGGTTGCATGAGCACCCGAGACCTTGACCTTGTGGCTCGCGTCGAACGTCGCCGTGTAGCTCACCGCGACCACCTCCGGCGGTAGAATCGGGACCCACATCGCCTGTTGACGATGCGCTCCGCGATGCCTCCGGCGGCGCTCCCGCGGGGCCTATCGATCCGTACGGGCCCGCCCCTCCACATCTGGGGTCCTGCGCCCTGATGTGGAGCCTCTGCGAACCCGTACGGATCGATAGGTGTAGCCCCATACACCGACCGCTCCGCTGGGTCGGTTCCCGGGGCCCTCCGGGGGCCCGCTGCGCGGGGGCACTCGGCCGCTGGCGCGGCCTCGATCCGCCAATCCGTCAGCGCTCCACTGGAGCCCTGACGGATCGGCTGCGACTGGTCGTAGGAGGTACTCACGCTGCACCTCCCGCGACCAGCGCCAGCGGCACATCGGGGCTGCGCACCGCGAGCCCGCTCAGCAGCTCAGCGACCGCACCGTCCGCGTCGTGCTCCGCCGAAGTCTCAGGGCCATAAGTCAGTTCCCGCGACCCAGCGTTCCGGTGGTACGCGTTGCCGTACATACCGGGCGTGTGCGCGGTGGCCGGAACGCTGCACTGGTGCCACTCGTAGGGCTCGATCTTCCCGATGTGCTGC
>CAZHSL010000566.1:0-2074 GCA_964535185.1 uncultured Corynebacterium sp. | reverse complement strand
CGCCGATAATGTACGTTATGTAAAGTGAAGCGAGGAGCCGCTCACTCGGACGGCGAGAACGCGGCGACGACGCCCTCCCCTCCGGCCCAGCGCGCACGCAGCCGTACGGTGCCGTCGAGATCACCGAGGGTGCGTGCGATGGTGAACGGCGCACCGTCCAACAGCTCCGCGCCGCTGGGCGGTCTTCCGCCCTCGTCGACCTCGAGATCGAGTGCGACCGTCTGCTCGAGGGTCTCCACCAGCTCACCGTCATCGGCATGGATCCGGAGCTCGGCCTGGGACTGCTCCCCGCTGAGCGCGCGCCGGAAGCAGTCCAGTGCGACCTCGTCGCCGAGTCCGTCGTAGACGTAGCGCTCGCCCAGCACCGAATGCTGCAGCGTGGTCAGCAGATGCTCATCGGCGCCCGGGACCGGTCCAGGGCGGTACGCCAGCGGCAGGTGATAGATCATCTCCCCCACCTGCACCAGGTGGCACTCCACACCGACCTCGCCCTCGGGATCATCGAAGCGGTACGCACCGAGCAGCTCGAGCTCGCCCCGCTCGCCCCAGGAGCGGCCGGAGAGGAAGTCCCGCAGGATCTCGGGCTTGGACGGGCTGAGCTCGGCACGGTAGATGATCGCCATGCGCCCCACGGTAGCGGCCCGCTCCCCCGCCGGACATGGGCGGCGCCACATCGCGGGGTCCCGGGAATCGTTCGGAATCTCCCTATGCTCCCGGATATGACCGTTCCAGGGCCCGACTCCGCCGGGTTCAGTCCGCTGCGGCTCCATGCCGTGGCGCTCGGCCTCATCGCGGTGGCCGTCTCGATCGTCCTCATCGCGCTGGTGTTCCTGCTCGCCCATCAGCGCACCACCGGTGTGCTCTCGCAGAATCTGCACACGGTGTTCTGGTACTTCGACGTGGGCCGCGAGTACAACATGGCCACGTGGTACAACTCCGGCCTGTGGCTGGTGATGGGTGTCCTGTCGGCCGCGATCGCGCTCGCCCGCCCGGCCCGCCGCCGTGCCTGGTGGCTGCTCACGGCGGTCGCTCTGTTCGCCTCCGTCGACGAGTACCTCGAGGTGCACGAGCGGCTGGACCTGCCCGGGAACCGCCTGGCCGAGCATCTCCCCGTCGACATCGGATTCACCTGGGTGCTGCTCGGCGGCCCGATCGCGCTCGTGATCGCGCTGCTGCTGCTCCGCCTGGTGCTCTCCCTGCCCGCACGGGCCCGCAACGGCATCCTCCTCGGCGGGGCGCTGTTCCTGCTCGGGGCGCTCGGGGTGGAGAGCGTGAACGGGATGATCCTCGCCCGCAACGACCACGTGGTCGACAACGCCTTCCTCTACGGCACGATGCTCGAGGAGCTGCTGGAGATGAGCGGTGTCGCGGTGGCCTTCGCGTCCCTGCTGAGCCTGGTCGAACGCGATCCGGCCCGCGGGATCCTGCGCCTGGACCCCGCGCTGCTGCCGCGCGTCACCCGCGCGGTCGACGCTCCCCGGTGATCCTGCCGTCGACCATCGTCACGATGCGGTCAGCCCGCCCGGCGACCTCGTGATCGTGGGTGACCAGCACGATCGTCGTTCCCCGGGCGCTGACCGCGGACAGGGCGTCCATGACCTCCTCGCCGGCCGCGGAATCCAGCGCCCCCGTCGGCTCATCGGCCACCAGCAGCCGCGGCTGATTGATCAGGGCCCGGGCGATGGCCACCCGCTGGAGCTGGCCGCCGGAGGCCTCCCCGACGCCGCGCTCGGCGAGCTCCTGCACCCCCAGCTGCGTCATCAGCTGCGCGGCGCGCTCACGCAGCAGCGCCCGCGGTTCCGCACGAGCGAGCAGTCCCGGCAGCAGCACGTTGTCGAGCAGGCAGAGGGTGCGCAGCAGATGGAACTGCTGGAACACGATGCCGATCTCCCGCAGGCGATGCCGCGAACGCTCTCGCGGGGTGCGGGTGCTGTGGTCCTCCCCCGCCCACAGCACGGTGCCGTGGGTGGGTTCCTCGAGCCCGGCGAGGGTGTGCAACAGGGTCGACTTGCCGCAGCCGGAGGATCCCGTCACGGCGAGGAACTCCCCCTCGGCGACCGCGAGGTCGATGCCG
>CAZHSL010000565.1:0-2077 GCA_964535185.1 uncultured Corynebacterium sp. | reverse complement strand
ATGGTCGACGGGCTGCACTGGTTCGGCGGCGGCCGCAGCTACGACTCCTTCGCGGTGCTCACGGTCGGGGCCGGGGTGGGGATCGGCGCGGTGGTCGACGGGCGGGTGGTGCGCGGGCACCGGCACATGGCGGGGCTCACCGGCCGCTTCCCGCTCGGTGCCGAGTCGGGGAGCGTGCCGATCCGCGAGGTGGCCAGCACCGCCTCCGTGGTCCGTCGGGCGCGCGAGCAGGGGGTGCTCGGCCCCGCCGAGGGCATCGAGGAGCTGCGCGGGCTCATCGCGCGCGGGCACGAGGGGGCGCGTGAGATCGCCGCCGGGACGGCGCGGGCGCTCGCGGCGGTCGCCGTGGGACTGGTCGCCGTGCTCGACCCCGAGGCGATCCTGCTGGGCGGGGAGGACGTGGATCTGGTGCGCGCCGTTTCCCCGGCCTTCGAGGACGCGCTGCGGGAGGGTTCCGCCGGCGCCCAGCAGGACCTGCCGGTGCGCACCCTCAGCGGGGACTTCGACGAATGGGCGCGCGGGGTCGCGGTGATCGCGATCCAGGAGTTCGCCGGGGCCGCGCCCTGAGGCGCGGACCCGACTCGGCCTGCCGACGGACCTACTCGAACAAGGCGTTGACCCTCTGGTTGTAGGCGGCGAAGTCCGCACCGTCGATCCTGCGCATCCAGCACTGGTCGAAGGCGGACTGCATGATCGTCATGATCGAGGCGGAGTTCTCCACCAGCGGGTAGAGCCCGGTCTCGCCCCGGGCCACCCGCTCCGTGAACGGAGTGACGTCCAGTCCCTCGTCGGCGTAGGCCGCGATCGCCGCCTCGGTGCCCGCGTCCGTCGCCGGGAAGAACGGGGCGCGCTCGCCGATGACCCGCTGGGCCTCGTCGGAGGCGAGGAAGGCGATCAGCCGGGCGGCCTCCTCCTTGCGCTCGGACTGCGCGGAGATCGAGTCCCCGAGCCCGTTGAACATCGAGATCGGGGTGCCGACGGGGCCGGCCGGCAACGGGGCGATGCCCAGGTCCATGCCCTCCATGCTCGCGAAGGTGGTGATCATCCAGGAACCCGCCGTCGCCAGCGCCGCAGCGCCGGATTGCAGCTGGGTCTGGGTGGGTGAGGAATCGCCGAACGTGCCGAAGGGCGGGAGGAAGCCCTTGTCGACCAGCCCGAAGTACCAGTCCATGGTGGCCGCGAACCGCTCGTCGTCGTAGTTGAAGCGGGTGCCCCAGGTCTCCTCGTTCGTGAAGGTCCAGCCGGTGGACAGCGCGAAGGGGGACCAGCTCGTCTGCCCGGTGTAGTCGGTTCCTCCGTCGGCCCCCAGGCCGTAGCGAGCGATGCTGGTGGGGTCGAAGCCCTCCTCGTCGCCGCGCACGCCGTTGGTGTCCAGCGTGAGGCGGGCCAGCATCCGCTCGAAGCTGCCGCCGTCCTCGGGGTTCCAGTCCAGGTTCTCGAGGTCCTCGGGGGCGAGCCCCTCGTCGGCGAGCATGTTCTTGTCGTACATCACCGCGATGGTGTCGTAGTCCTTGGGGATCCCGTAGCGCGTGCCGTCCTGGTCGGTCCACAGCTCCTGCAGCCCCTCCTGGAAACGGTCCGCGGTGACGTCCTCCAGCGCGGTGAGCCCGTGCAGCGGAGCGATCACCCCGAGGTCCACGAACTCCGGGAACCGGGCCAGGTGGTCCGCGAAGGCGTCCGGGCCGGCCTCGGCGACGAAGCTCGCCGTCAGCTTCGTCCAGTAGTCGTCCCAGCCCATCTGGGTGATGCGCACGTAGATGTCGGGATTCTGCTCCATGAACAGGTCGATCGCTGCGGAGTAGGCGGGCAGCTGGTTCGCGTCCCACAGCCAGTAGTCGATCTGGGTCGCGCCCGCCGGCGCGGAGCCGCCTGCGCCGCAGGCGGCCAGGGAGCCGGCGCCCGCGGCACCCGCCGCCAGCGCCGCTGAGCCCTGCAGCAGGCGTCGGCGGGTCAGCCCGGGGCGGCCGGGGACGGGGTGTGCTCGGAGGGTCGAAGACGTCATCTGGGGCACCTCACTTGATCCCGCTGAAGCCGATGGAGTTGACGATCTTCTTCGCGAACAGGGCGAAGAGGATCA
>CAZHSL010000564.1:0-2079 GCA_964535185.1 uncultured Corynebacterium sp. | reverse complement strand
AACGTCGCTCAGGCAGCGCCCACCCACTGAGCTCCTACCGCTCGCACGCTCGCAGAACGTCGCTCAGGCAGCGCCCACCCACTGAGCTCCTACCGCTCGCACGCTCGCAGCACGTCGCTCAGTCCTCGAGCCAGCGGCCCCACTTCTCCGGGCGGTGCTCGGCGGCGACCATGCGCACCGTCCCGGAGGAGGAGCGCATGACGATGGACTCGGTGAGGATGCGGTGGTGCTGGTAGCGCACGCCCCGCAGCAGGTCCCCGTCGGTGATGCCGGTGGCGGCGAAGTAGCAGTTGTCCGAGGTGACGAGATCGTTCGTGGTCAGCACTCGGTCGAGATCGTGACCCGCGTCGAGGGCCTTCTGGTGCTCGGCGTCGTCGGTCGGGGCGAGCCGGCCCTGGATCATCCCGCCGGTGGCCTTGACGGCGCAGGCGGCGATGATGCCCTCCGGGGTGCCGCCGGTGCCGAGCATCATGTCCACCCCGGCGCCGCGGGCGGCCGCGATCGCGGCGGCCACGTCGCCGTCCATGATGAACTTCACGCGGGCCCCGGCCGCGCGGATCTGCTCCACCAGCGGCTCGTGCCGGGGGCGCTCGAGCACGCACACCGTGACCTGGCTGACCGGCTTCTCCAGCGCCTTGGCCACCAGCTTGACGTTCTGCTCGACCGGCAGGCGCAGGTCCACGAACTCCGCCGCCTCGGGGCCCACCACCATCTTCTCCATGTAGAACACGGCGGAGGGGTCGTACATGCTCCCCTTCTCCGCGACCGCGAAGACGGACAGGGCGTTGTTGTAGCCGAGCGCGGTGAGGCGGGTGCCGTCGATCGGGTCCACCGCGACGTCGACGTCGGGGCCGTTGCCGTCGCCCACGGACTCGCCGTTGAACAGCATCGGGGCCTCGTCCTTCTCGCCCTCGCCGATCACGACGGTGCCGTCCATGCGCACGGTGTCCATGAAGGAGCGCATCGCGTCGACCGCGGCGCCGTCGGCCCGGTTCTTGTCTCCGGCGCCCACCCAGCGGCCTCCCGCGATGGCGGCGGCCTCGGTGACGCGGACCAGCTCGAGGGCGAGGTTGCGGTCGGGGGCGTTGTGGGCGGTGGTGGTCATGGGGCTCCCTCGGTGCGTGGACGGTTCGGGGACCGGGACCTGCCGGATCGACAGGCCGATCGTTGCCTGACATGCACCTGAGACTGTACCCGGCCGCGCATCCGGCCTGCGGGGACCACGTGCCGACCGCTCGGCAGGGGCCGGGCGGCACGCTGCCGGGGCGGGGATCGGGGTGCCGCCGCGGCCGGGCGCTCAGCGCCGGGCCGCGCCTCTCGTCGCCCGCAGGTGCCATGCCCACATCGCCCCGCCCAGCACGGCGAAGCCCACCGAGGTGAGCGCGAGGGTGAGCAGGCTCGAGCTGACCAGCGGCGCGACCGCCCCGGCCAGGACGGCGTTGAGCAGGAGACCGAAGAAGGTGCCCAGCGAGGCGGCGGCGCCGCGCTCGTGCGGGAACAGATCGAGCACCTCGAGCTGGATGGGCGCGAAGACGAGGGCGACCGTGAACGCGATGAGCATCGGGCCGCTCACGGCGAGCAGCAGCGACCAGTGCAGGCCGCCGGTGAACGGCGGGGCGAGGGAGACCAGCAGCAGGTTCAGCAGCGTCGCACCGACCGCGCCGAGGAAGCCGAAGGTGATCAGCCGCGACCGCGGGATCAGCTCCGCCACCCGGCCCACCACCCAGGCCCCGCAGAGCATCCCGGTGATCAGCGGGACGAACAGCACCCAGAAGTCCTGCTCCCCCAGCCCCAGCAGGTTCACCACGAACAGCGAGGCGCCCACGACGAACAGGAACTGGGAGGCGAACACGAAGGCGGAGGCCGAGGCGATCCGCAGCATCATCGGCGAACGACCCACGTGCAGCAGGGAGCCGAGCAGGGCGCGGACGCGCAGCGGGGTGCGGGACTCGGGCGGGAGGGTCTCCGGCAGCCGCAGCGTCAGCAGCATCACCACGAGCGCGTACAGCCCGACGCCCGCGAACACCCAGCGCCAGTCCCCGAGCAGCAGCAGCCAGCCGGCGATGATCGGCGCGAGCG
>CAZHSL010000563.1:0-2081 GCA_964535185.1 uncultured Corynebacterium sp. | reverse complement strand
CGTCATGACCCGCCTCCCGCAGGCGCTGATCAACGTCAAGGACGTCGACAAGGCCAAGGCCACGATCGACCTCGGCGTGTCACAGGCGATCGCCGCCGCGGAGGCCGAGCTGGGGGAGACCGGCCGGGTGCTGCTGCGCCCGTCGGGGACCGAGCCCGTCGTGCGCGTGATGGTCGAGGCGCCGTCCGACGAGAAGGCCACCGAGATCGCCGAGCGCCTCGCCGCCATCGTCCGCGAACGCGTCGGGCTCTGACCCCCGGACACCGCCTCGCCGCTCACACCTTCCGCAGCAGCACCGAGTGCACCCGGTGCTGGCCGTCCTTGCGCAGCACCAGGTCGGCGCGGCCCCGGGTGGGCACCACGTTTTCGCGCAGGTTCGGGCCGTTGATCGAGCGCCAGATGCCGATCGCCGTCTCGACGGCCTCCTCGTCGGTGAGGTCCGCGTAGCGCCGGAAGTAGGAGCGCGGGTCGGAGAACGCCGTCTGCCGCAGCTGCAGGAAGCGGTTCACGTACCAGCGCTGCACGTCCTCCATCCGCGCATCGACGTAGACGGAGAAGTCGAAGAAGTCCGAGACCGCCATCCCCAGGCGGCCGTCGCGGCGGGGCCGGGCAGGCTGCAGCACGTTCAGCCCCTCGACGATCAGCACGTCCGGCTGCTCGACCACCACCCGCTCGTCCTCGAGGATGTCGTAGGTCAGGTGCGAGTAGACCGGCGCCTCGACGTGCTCGTGTCCGGCCTTCACATCCGCCACGAAGCGCAGCAGGGCGCGCCGGTCGTAGCTCTCGGGGAAGCCCTTGCGCTGCATCATCCCGCGTGCCTCGAGCACCGCGTTGGGGTGGAGGAAGCCGTCGGTGGTCACCAGCTGCACCCGCGGCGTGTCCGGCCAGCGCGCCATCAGCTCCCGCAGCAGGCGGGCGGTCGTGGACTTGCCCACCGCCACCGAGCCGGCCACGCCGATGATGTACGGGGTGCGGTGCTGGTGCTGGTCCAGGAAGCTCTCCCGGGCGCGGCGCAGCGACTGCGCGGCCGCGACCTGGATGTTCAGCAGGCGGGAGATGGGCCGGTAGACGGCGTCGACCTCGCTGAGGTCCACCCGGTCGCCGAGCCCGCGCAGGTTCGCGACGTCCTCCTCGGACAGCGGCAGCGGGGTCTGCTGCGAGAGCCGCGCCCAGTCCTCCCGGGAGATCTCCTCGAACGGAGTGACGGTGCTCGACGTCGACGCGGACTTCATGGGGACGATTGTTCCAGCAGTTCACCTCTGCCGGGCGCAGCGCCGCGATATGGGGCGCCGGGCGCTCGTGCGCATTTCTGATCGCTCGCGCGCAGGCCCGGCCAGGGCTGCGCGCCGAGGGGCGCGGAGGTGAGGAAGGCCTCGCGCCGATCCGTCGCGAAAGCTTCTGCGAGCGCGGCCGATCGTTAGCGTGAGCCCCATGTGTGGAATCGTCGGATATGCGGGCCCGCGGGCCCAGGCCCCCTCCTCCCGTCCCGTGGACGTCGCCCTCCAGGGTCTCGCCCGCCTCGAGTACCGCGGGTACGACTCCGCGGGCGTGGCCGTGATCGATGACGGCTCGGTGCGCGTCACCAAGCGCGCCGGCAAGCTCGCCAACCTCCGTGAGGCACTCGACGGCGCCACCGAGACCACCGGCCAGGTCTCGATCGCGCACACCCGCTGGGCCACGCACGGCGGCCCCACCGACACCAACGCCCACCCTCATCAGGGCGGCCGCGCGGGCGAGATCGCAGTGGTGCACAACGGCATCATCGAGAACTTCGCGACGCTGCGCGCCGAGCTCGAGGCCGACGGGTTCGCCTTCGTCTCCGAGACCGACTCCGAGGCCGCGGCCCACCTCGTCGCCCGCGAGATGGAGGCATCCGGCGACCTCACCGAGGCGATGCGCCGCACCGCCGCTCTGCTCGAGGGCGCGTTCACGCTGCTGGCCGTGCACGCGGACGCCCCCGACACCGTCGTCGCCGCGCGCCGCAACTCCCCGCTGGTGGTGGGCCTCGGCCAGGGCGAGAACTTCCTCGGCTCCGACGTCGCCGCCTTCGTGGACTCCACCAAGGAGGCCCTCGAGATCGG
>CAZHSL010000562.1:0-2083 GCA_964535185.1 uncultured Corynebacterium sp. | reverse complement strand
AGCTGCTGGGCTCGGTGCTGTTCACCGCGAGCAACCGGATGACGAACCGGTTCTCACGGTCCGACGGGTAAGCACCCCGTCGCCACCTCGTGGCCGTCTACACTCCCTGTAGCCGGCCCGGTTGCTACTCGTCGACGAGATTCGAGAGGGACGCTCATGTTCACCCGCCTCCGCCTGCTCGATTTCAAGAGTTTCGAGGACACGACCTTCTCGCTGGACGCGTTCACGCTACTGATCGGCTCCAACGCGAGCGGTAAGTCGAACGTGCGTGATGCGCTCCGCATCCTCCACGGCGTGGGGCGCGGCTATTCGGTGGCAGAGATACTGGGTGAGAAATGGGCCGAGGGCGGCGTCCGCGTATGGACGGGCGTACGCGGAGGGGCGCGGCAGGCGGTCCGCTACGGGGTCGAGGACCATGCGTTCCAGATCGAGGCGGACTTCATCGTGCCCGGCACGACGGAGGCCCCGAAACCGACTGCGATGCGGTACCGTCTCACCCTCTCAGTTGCGGGAAACACTCCCGAGGTCGTCGGCGAAGCACTCGATGAACGCGGTAAGTACGTGTTCGACACCCACCCCGACGGAGTCGGCCTCGGCCCGGGCTCCGCCCATCGCACGATCAAGGCGCGGATGCGCTCCCGCAGCGGCCGCCCACCGGAGCAGACCTTCCTCACCGACCGGCCGCTGCTCACCCAGATGCTCGATCCGGGAGCGACTTCGGAGCGGAACCGGGAGGCAGCGCGCCGGGCACAGCAGTTCCTCGGAGCGATGCGGTTCCTCGACCTCGACCCCGACGCGGCGCGTCGCAGCAGCCAGCGCGGAATCACCACGCTGGGGGATCGCGGTGACAACCTCTCCTCGGTGCTCGCTGCCCTCTCGGAGACCGAGAGCGCCCGAGAAGTGCTCACCTCCTGGATCCGCGCACTCACCCCGATGGACGCCGTCGACCTCCGCTTCGAGGATGATCTGAACGGCAACACTCTCGCCGTGCTCATCGAGGGCAATGGCCACGAGACACCGCTCACGTCGGCCTCGGACGGCACCGTACGGTTCCTCGCGATGGTCGCCGCGATGCTTCACGAAGCCACCCCGCGCGTGCTGTTCTTCGAGGAGCTCGAGAACGGGATCCACCCCCACCGCGTCGACCTCTTGCTCGACCTCATCGAGACGAGCGTCCGTGCGAGCGCCGCGCAGGTGATCGCCACCTCGCATTCACCCCAACTGCTCGAACACGGGTACCACGCTGACGATGCGCGCCCCATCCTCATCGCTCGTTCCGAGAGCGGCACCAGCACCGCATGGGACGTGAAGCAGCAACGAAACATGACCGAGGTCATCGATCAGGACGATCTCTCAGACCTCATGAGCGACGGCTGGTTCGAGGACATCGCCGCGCTGTCCCTGAGCACCTCTGCGGGGGAGGTGGGGGACGAGTGAGTTTCAATGTCATCGTCATCCCTGAGGACGACCGCCTCGACTCCTACATCCTCACGCCGGTGCTGAAAGCCGCGCTGGCCTGGATCGGGAAGAGCCGTGCCACCGTGAGGATGGTGTCCAACCCCCACCCTCGTGGGATCGACAAGGTGCTGACGACCGCGTTCTTCGACCGGGTGGCGCGACGTTACGGAATGGCTGATCTGTTTCTGTACTGCATCGACCGCGACGGCAGTCCGACCAACGATGCCCGGCTCCGCACCGCAGTGCAGAACGCGGCACAGCGACTCCGCGCGACCCAGCAGGTCGACGGTCGCACCGCGCACCAAGAAGTCGAGGTGTGGGGCCTCGCGGCCTGCGACAGGACCGTGCTTGCCGACTCGTTCTCCACCATCCGCGCGCATCGCGACCCGAAGGAGGCGTACTTCGATCCTGCCGCTGAAGCGCTGGGGGTGCATCGGGGTCCGGGCCACGGCAGGGAGCACATCGGTCGCATGGCAGGGTCCGCCTATGGAAGAGTCAGGCAGCTGTGCCCCGAACTCCAGGAGATCGAGACGATCTTCCGCGACGCAGCGGACTGACGCCCTTGACCCCGCGCCGCACCGGGACGACGATGCAGAGCATCACGAGAGGAACACCGATGAAGATC
>CAZHSL010000561.1:0-2085 GCA_964535185.1 uncultured Corynebacterium sp. | reverse complement strand
GAAGTACTCGCGCACCGCGGTGACCATCTCGTGGAAGGGCAGCGGGTTCGAGGCGCCGGAGACCACCTGGAAGTAGGCCTCGTCCCCGCGCCGGGAGACGTCCTGGGTGGCCAGCGCGACGATCACGTTGACCACGTGGTCCACGGGGATCACGTCGAGGATCGAGTCCGCCAGGCCCGGGAACTCGGGCAGCACGCCGCGGCCGTAGGCCATGATCAGCGGGTCGGCGACCTTGTAGCCGTCGATCCAGCCCGGGAAGGGCTTGGTCATCGCGGATTCGATGATCGAGGGGCGCACGAAGGAGACGCGGTGCCCGTTGCCCGCCCACAGCTCCTCGGCGACCTGCTCGGCCATCGCCTTGGTGAAGGTGTAGATGTCGGTCCAGCCGACGGACTGGGCACGGGTGCGGCCGAAGTCGATCAGGCGCTCGTCGACCCACTCGCGGCGGGCGTCCTCGGAGACGGCGGCGACGGTCTTGGGGCCCATCCGGCCCACACGCCCCTTGGCGGCGCGGATCTGGGAGCGCAGGGTCTCGGGCTTGCGGGACTCGGCCTCGACCCGGGCGCGGGCGGCGAGCGCGGCCTCGTACTCGGCGCGCCAGTCGACGTCGGCCTGGAGCGAGCCCTCCTGGCGCAGGCCCTTGGAGATGCCGCCGACGTAGGCGGTGGAGACGTGGATGACGTGCGGGTCCTGCCCGGAGGCGAGCAGCGCCTCGTACAGGTTCTGCGCACCGCCGACGTTGGTGCGGAAGGCCTCGTCGATCGGGGGGTCGAAGGAGACCGAGGAGGCGGAGTGGATCACCGTGTCGAAGGGATCGGTGATCTCGGGCATGTCGGTGAGGTCTCCCTCGAGCACGCCCACGCGGGTGTCGAAGATCTCCTTCAGCCGCGCCCGGCCGTCGACCGGCGCCTCGTCGGTCCCCTCGGCGGTGAGCAGATCGGCCCAGGAGGAGAAGACGGGCTTGCGCAGCAGCTGCTCGAGCCGCTTGCGCCCGGTGACCGAGCCCTTCGGGCGCACGACGGCGGTGACGTGCACGTCCTGGGTGGTCTCCAGCAGGGACCGCAGCACGGCCTGGCCCAGGAAGCCGGTCACGCCGGTCAGCAGGATCCGGCGGCCCCCGCTGGTCGAACCGCCGGTGGCGGACTGAGCGGCGGGGGAGGTGCTGTGCGACATGGGATCCTCTGTGGACGGGTACGGCGGGGGCGCTGGGTGCGGCGCGGAGAGTCCTCCACCCGGTGCTGCAACGCGTGCGCGCGACGCCCGGCGGGCCTCCCACCAGGGGGCTTCTCCGCGCTGGTCAGGGCGGCGCTAGTGTATCGTAGCCGCCATGCATAGGGCCCTGATCACCGGCGGCACCGCAGGCATCGGGGCCGCCTTCGCCAGAGCGTTCGCGGGCCGTGGGACGGCTCTCGTGCTGGTCGCACGGGACGCCGATCGCCTCGACGAGGTCGCCGCGCAGCTGCGTCGCGAGTTCGGCGTCGAGGTGGAGACGCTCGCCGCCGACCTCTCCGACCGCGCCGCCCAGCAGCGCGTCGCCGACCGCCTCGCCGCCGCCGACGACCCCGTCGACGTCCTCGTCAACAACGCCGGCTTCTCCGTGAAGGCGCCGCTGCTCGACGAGGACCTCAGCCAGCACGACCTCGGCTTCGAGGTGATGATCCGCGCCGTCCTCAAGCTCGGCGGCGCCGCCGGGCGGGCGATGAGCGCGCGCGGCCGCGGCTGGATCATCAACGTCGGCTCCGTCTCCGCGCTGGTCACCCAGAACAACTACTCCGCGATCAAGGCCTGGGTGGGCAACTACTCCGAGTCCCTGGGGGTGCAGCTCGCCGGCACCGGTGTGCAGGTCACCGCGCTGATGCCGGGCTGGGTGCGCACCGAGTTCCACTCCCGCGCCGGGATCAAGGGCTCCTCCATCCCCGGCCCGCTGTGGCTGGACGCGGACCGCCTCGTCGAGGACTGCCTGCGCGACGTCGCCCGCGGCAAGCCCGTCTCGATCCCCTCGAAGCGCTGGAAGCTGATCGCGGCCGTGCTGCGCACCACCCCGCGGGGGCTGGTCGCCCGGCTCAGCGCCCTGCTCAGCCACCG
>CAZHSL010000560.1:0-2085 GCA_964535185.1 uncultured Corynebacterium sp. | reverse complement strand
GCACCCAGGCGCAGCAGAGTTGGTGGACCCCGGCGCTCCATCGCCCCACTCCGCAGCGCCCCGGCGGTGGGAGGCCAGGCCCCGACGGTGGGTGACGGGCCCCGACGGTGGGAGGCCGGGCCCCGGCGGTGAGCGGCCGGGGTCAGACGCGCGCGGGCTCGGGGGCCGTCGCGGCGCCGTCGTCGAGGGCGTGACGGCGATCGTCCTGCATGAGCAGCCCGGCCAGCACGGTGACGATGAGCACGACCCCGCCCATGATCACGTAGGAGGTGCTGAACCCGATCAGGTCGTAGGCGGTGCCGAACAGCCAGGAGAAGACCACGATGCCCACCTGCTTCGACATGTTGAAGCCGATCATGTAGGCCGTCGCGGAGATCCGCACGTCGAACATCCTGGTGATGTACTTCATCACCGAGACCAGCATCAGCGGCATCTCGACCGCGGCGAGCAGGCGCCACAGGATCAGCAGCGAGGTGTGGGTGAAGAACGCCGAGCCCACCACCCGCACCACCAGCACCAGCGCGAACAGCTGCAGGCCGCGCTTGGCGCCGATCTTGTTGATGACGAACGGCATCGCGACCATCACCAGGGCCTCGAGCAGGATCTGGGCGAACACGACGCGGGAGAACAGCACCTGCGGATCGATCCCGCCGCCGATGAACTGCGCGAAGTAGTTCGGGAACTGCTGATCGAACACGTCGTACAGCGCCGCGGCACCGAACATCAGCACCATGAACCCGAGGAACGAGCGGTTCCTCAGCAGGCCCAGCACGATCTGCTTGTCGACCTTCGGGCGCCCGGAGCCGGCGCCCGCGTCCGCTGCGTCGGCCGCGACGGCCTCGTACCCGGCGTCCCCGGGCTTCGGAGTGCGCGCGACCAGCAGCAGCACGCCGAGCACGATCGCGGAGAAGGTCCCGGCCCACCAGACGTTGTCCGGGTTCGAGGCCCAGATGAAGCCTCCGACCAGCGACGCGATCGCCCCGGCGATGGAGCCGAACAGGCGCACATGGCCGTACTCGAAGCCGTTCGCGCGGGAGTTGCGCTCGTTGAACGCCTCGACGATGCCCACGCCGGCGTTGAGGGTGAGGGAGAGGAACAGGCCGCCGACGACGGCGCCCAGCACCTGGTTCAGCTCGACCAGCGGCGTGAACACGAAGGCGAAGAACGGCCCCATCAGCGCACCCACGAGGACCACGAAGGTGAACAGGTGCTTGCGGAATCCGAGCTTGTCCTGGATGAACCCGTAGACGGGCTGGAGGCAGAACGCGGTCAGCGCCATGACCGAGTTCAGCAGGCCGATGTTGCCGTGGCTCATCCCCGCCTCGACCTCGAGCCAGCGGCTGAGGAAGGTGAAGGCGAGCTGCCAGATGGCGAAGTAGAAGAAGAACAGACCGCCGAAGTTCCAGAAGGCGGGGTTCTTCAGGTTGGGGCGCAGCGCGGTCTCGCTCATGCCTTCTCTCCTGAGGGGGCGAGGATCTCGCGACCGGTCGGCGCGGGCCGGGTGCCGGGGGCGGGGGTGCCCCAGAGGGGCCGGCCGTCCTCGTCGAAGGGCAGGAGCTGAGCGCAGGCGTGCCGGTTGGGATCCCGCAGCGGGTCGCCCTCGATCTCGGTGTAGGTGCGGGCGTGGTAGACCAGCACGACGTCACCCTCCGGGGTGGTCGTGAAGGAGTTGTGGCCCGGGCCGTAGCGCTCCACCGACGCGTCGGAGACGAACACCGGGGTCTCGCTCTTGGTCCAGGAGGCCGGATCGAGCGGATCGGCGTCGGCGTTCGCGGTGAGCACGCCCATCGCGTAGTCGATACCGGTGGCGGCGCCGGAGTAGGTGAGGTACAGCGTGCCCTCGTGCTCGAGGATCGCGGGGCCCTCGTTCACCCAGAAGCCGCGGGTCTCCCACTCGTGCTCGGGCCGGGTCAGCTCGACGGCGGGGCCGGCGAGCGTCCAGGGGTTCTCCATCGGTGCGATGTACAGGTTCGAGTGGCCCATGACCTCGAGGTCCTCCTGGGCCCACACCAGGTACTGCTGCCCGGCCAGCTCGAAGCTCGTCGCGTCGAGGGCGAAGGACTCCCAGCCGGTGTCCACCTGGCC
>CAZHSL010000559.1:0-2087 GCA_964535185.1 uncultured Corynebacterium sp. | reverse complement strand
GTCGTGCTGCTGATCGCCGTGGCCTTCGACGTCTGGAACAAGAAGCGGTCCCAGAGCGGGGCCTGAGCCGCCCGACCCGACTGACGGACCGACGCGCACCCCGGGCACCCTCGCCGAGAGGGCGCCCGGGGTTCCGTGCGCCCTGGCGGAGCCGCTGGTCAGCGAATGATTCTCCAGGTCGACATTTCGGGCCGACGGACCATTGTGCCCGCTCCTACAACGATGTAATCTGCCTGTGAGGCAGAGCGCCCCAGCCGCGGCCGCCAGCTGCGGCGGATGCCGTTCTCCGCAGGACCGCCCCGGCGGGCCGCACGCACCGCAGCGTGCAGGGCCGTGGGGTGCACCGTTCCCGCTCGAGCCGTCCACGTCGGCCGGCCCGGCAGTCCGACCCCGATGGAGTGATGAGATGAGCAATCGTCCACCCCGCTCAGGCCCCACCCGCCCAGCGACGACCACGGGGATCAGTCGACGCCGGCTGCTGGGCGTCGGCGCGCTCGCCGCCGCGGCCGTGCCGCTGGCCGGTTGCTCCACCCCGCTCGGAGCCGGGCTCCTCGGCACCGAGCTGAACCCCGACACGCTCGTCTACTGGAACCTCTTCGGCGGTGGCGACGGCGTGCGCATGCAGGACATGCAGCAGGGCTACCGGGACATCTACGGCCCGAGATCCCTGCAGGCCACCACGCTCACCTGGGGCAACCCCTACTACTCGAAGCTCACCCTGGCCACCGTCGGCAACCAGCCGCCGGATGTCGCGGTCGCCCACCTCACCCGTGCCAAGCCGCTGTGGGCCGGCGGGCTGCTGGATCCGATCACCGAGGAGGACCTCACCGGAGTCGGGCTGTCCTCCGCGGACTTCAACGCCCAGGCCTGGGACACCCAGCGCACCGACGACCAGAACATCGCGATCCCGCTCGACACGCATCCGTTCACGCTCTTCTACAACAGGGAGGTGTGCGAGCCGGCCGGTCTGCTCGATGACGACGGGCTGCTCGTGGACCTCACGGGGATGGACAGGTTCGAGGAGGCGCTCAAGGAGCTCAGCGCCGTCACCGGCGGCACCGCGATCACCGTCGCGAACGTCGCCGAGACCGCGACACCCTGGCGATTCTTCTGGACGCTCTACAACCAGCTCGACGGCGCCACGCCCTTCCTCTCGGACGACGGCGCGACCATCAGCGTGGACGAGTCGCTGTTCTTCGAGGTGATGGAGACGATCCAGCGCTGGGTGGAGCAGGGGTGGCTCAACAGCGCCCTGGACTACGCGACCTCGCAGACGCAGATGTTCACCGGCAAGGCCGGGTTCTACCTCCAGGGCGAGTGGGAGATCGCCACCGCTCAGTCGATCGAGGGGCTGGACTTCGGGATGGCGCCGATCCCCCAGCTCTACGACAAGCCCGCCGTCCAGGCCGACTCCCACACCTTCATCCTGCCGCACAAGGAGCGCTCCCCCGAACAGCGGCAGCAGGCGATGGAGTTCATCAGGACGATGCTCGAGCAGAGCCTGGTCTGGGCCGAGGGTGGGCACGTCCCGGCCTACCTGCCCACGGCCGAGAGCGAGGAGTACCTCGCCCTGGAGCCCCAGCGGTACTACTCGGGCGCCGCGGACTACGCCGTCTACGACGACCCCGCCTGGTACGGCGGCTCCGGCTCGACGTTCGAGGACACCGTCGGCGCGCAGCTGGGGCTCGTCCAGCAGGGTGCGCTCACCCCCGAGCAGGCGCTGGCCGCGATCCGGAACCAGCTCGCGACCTACACCTCGACCCCCAGCCCGCTCTGATCCGGAAGGCACAGCTCATGACCACGATGTCTCCCACAGCGCCCCCGGCCGGACGGGCGCCGACCACGCGCTCCCGACCGGGCGGCGCGGTGACCCGCCGCACCCCGCAGGCCTGGCTGTTCCTCGCCCCGTTCGCCCTGATCTACCTGGCCTTCATGGTCGGCCCCATGATCTGGATGTTCGTGGCGAGCTTCTTCAACACCTCAACCGTCCACTCCGGGCTGGGTTCTTTCGCCGGCCTGGACAACTACGTGGAGATGTTCGGCCGCGACGACTTCTGGTCCTCGCTGTGGCACACGCTCCAGTTCAC
>CAZHSL010000558.1:0-2089 GCA_964535185.1 uncultured Corynebacterium sp. | reverse complement strand
CGATCTCCCCGGAGCGCAGTTCGAGGTCGAGGGCGCGCAGCACCTCGTGACGGCCCTGCGAGGTCGGGAAGGAGCGGTCCACTGCCGTCAGGTGCACGCCGTCGGGGGCGGTGCGCCGGGCGGCGGAGGCCGCGTCCGCCGGAGCGGGGGCGTCCATGCGCGTGCCGGGGGCGAGGGCGGTGCTGGTCATGAGGCCGACTATGACGGCGGCGCACCGGAGCGCGCCAGAACCGCGTCATAAGGCGTCATAGTCGCGGTGCCAAGCCGGTTCATGGGGCGCCATGGTGCGACCTGCACCACAGCCCCTCGCTCGGCAGAGGATCAGGCCGGGCAGCCCGCCCCCACTGGCATGACGCTCTTCGGCTCAGGCCCGCCGCTGTCGCGCGAGCCGGGCGTCGAGCATCGCGCGGATCCCGGGCCATTCCGGGGCCAGGATCGAGTGGACGACGGTGTGGCGCACCGACCCGTCGGGCAGGATCCGGTGCGCGCGCAGGATGCCGTCCTGCTGTGCGCCGAGGGCCTCGACCGCGCGCCGTGAGGCGAGGTTCAGGTGGTGGATCCGGAACTCGACGCGCAGCAGGTCGAGCTCCTCGAAAGCGTGGCCGAGCAGCAGGCGCTTCATCGCCGTGTTCACGCCGGTGCGGTGCGCGGAGCCGGCGAGATAGGTGTTCCCGATCTCGAGGCCGCGATCGGCGAGGGCGAGGTTCATGAAGGTGGTCAGCCCCACCACCCGGCCTCCTCCCCCGGCGCCCTCGTCGCGCACGACCGCCCAGGCGAGCCGCGTGCCCGCCTCGACGTCGGCCCGCAGCCGCGCGACGGAGCCCTCGACCGCCTCCGGGGCGGGAACATGCGGGGCGAAGGGGATCCGGTGGATCTCCCCGTCGGCGACGGCCTCCCGCAGCCCGGGCACGTGCGCCGCGGCGAGGGGCTCGAGGCGGATCCCGTGACCGGCGAGCGTCACCTCCGCGAGGCGGGTGCGCTCATCCACGGGCGCTCCCGTGCTGCGCGATCGCCATCTCGTAGTAGCGCAGCAGGTCGTCCGAGGCGTTCTCCCAGGAGAACCTCTCCGCCTCGGCGCGCGCGGCCTCGCGGATCCTGCCGCGCAGGTCGCCGTCCCCGAGGCGGGTCAGCGCCGCGTCCAGGCTCGTCTCGTCCCCGGAGTCGAAGATCAGCCCGTTCACCCCGTCGGTGACCTGCTCCATCGTCGGCCCCGAGCGGGCCGCGACCACCGGCAGCCCGGAGGCCATCCCCTCGAGGATCACCAGCCCCAGCGTCTCGGTGACAGAGGGGAACACGAAGGCGTCGGCGCTGGCGAAGGCGCTCGCGAGCTCCTCGCCCTCCATGAACCCGGGGAACAGCGTGGAGGTGCCGGCGAACAGCTCCTCGAGCTCGCGCCGGTAGGGGCCGTCGCCCACGATCGCGAGGGCCACGTCGTCCCGCCGCTCCATCATCGGCCGCAGCCGGTGGATCTCCTTCTCCGCGGCCAGGCGGCCCACGAAGACCAGCAGCTTCTTGTGCGGATGGCCCTGGGTGAGGCGCTCGCGCATCGCCTGGGACGCGAAGCGGGGATGGAACGTCTCCGTGTCCACGCCGCGGCGCACCACATGGAGGTCGCGGATGCCGTGCTCGGCCAGCTCGGCCCTCATCGTCTCGGAGGTGGCGATGTTGATGTCCGCCAGGGCGTGGTTGCGCTTGATCTGCCACCACACGGGCCGCTTGCCCCAGGTCCAGGCCCGATAGAGGTCCAGGTAGCGGGGGATGTGCGTGTGGTAGCTCGCCACCAGCGGGATCCGCTGCCGATGGGCGGCGAAGGCGCCGGAGGAGGCGAGCAGGATCGGCTGGGCGGCATGGACCACGTCCGGGTGGAAGCCGCGGATGATGCCGTCCACGTTGGGGCTCGGGAGGGTGAAGCGCCGATGCTTGTAGAACGGCAGCGTCACCGGGCGGATCCCCACCACCCGGGCCCCGGCGTGCTCGGTGACCCCGAGCTCGGGGGCGATCACCATGACCTCGTGCCCGAGCTCGGTGAACCGCTCGACGGCGTGGCGCAGGCGCGTCACCACGCCGTCGACGGAGGGCAGGAAGGTCT
>CAZHSL010000557.1:0-2095 GCA_964535185.1 uncultured Corynebacterium sp. | reverse complement strand
CGATCCGGGCGTGCTCGCCCTGGAGGATGATCTCCTGCTGCTCGCCGTGGTGGACCACGGAGCTGGTGAGCTCCGCGAGGCCCCGCTCGTACTGCAGCAGCGCCACCGAGAGGTCCTCCACCTCGGCGTTGTCGTGGCCGGCGTTGGTCATCATCGCCGCCACCGCCTGCGGCCGGCCCAGCAGCCACAGCGCCAGGTCGATGTGGTGGATGGCGTGGTTCAGGGTGGGGCCGCCGCCCTCCGAGGCCCAGGTGCCGCGCCACCACAGGTCGTAGTAGGCGCGTCCGCGCCACCACGCCGAGGCGATGCGGGCATGGGCGATGCGGCCGATCCGGCCGGAGTCGAGCACGGCCTTGAGCTGGGCCATGTCGTCCCGGAACCGGTTCTGCGCGATCACCGACAGGAGCTTCCCGGAGCGGCGCTGGGCCTCGAGCATCCGATCGCACTCCTCGAGCGAGGGCGCCATCGGCTTCTCGGCGATCACGTGCACCCCGGCCTCGAGCGCCTGGACGCTCAGCTCGCAGTGCGTGCCCGGGGGAGTGGCGATCGAGACCAGGTCCAGGTGCTCCGAGGCGAGCATCGCGGTCGCGTCCTCGTACACCCGGGCCCTGTCGAGGGCGAACTCGGCGCGGGCGGTCTCGGCCTTGCCGGGCTCGATGTCCGTCAGGGCCACGACCTGCACCTCCTCGGGGAACTCGAGATATGCGCGCAGATGGGCACGGGAGATGTTCCCGGTGCCGATGATGCCGATGGAGAGCATGGGGAAGAGTCCTCTCGGTGCGCTCAGGAGGCGGTGGGCTGTGCGGAGGGGGCGTTCTCGGCCAGCTCGACCGCCTCGGGGCGGGACACCGTGCTCGCGATCTCGACGCGGGAGCCGCTGCGCGAGGACTCGAGCACGGCGTTCATCACCTCGAGCGCGTGCTGGCCGAGCTCGCCGCTGGCTCGCAGCTCGGGGCCGCGCGCCGCCATGTCCTGCAGGCCGATGCCGCGCCCGGCGCCGGAGTAGCCGCCGCGCACCGGCAGCGGCTCCCAGCCCTCCCCGGCCGGTCGGCGCACCGACACCTCGCCGGAGAAGTGGTTCGGATCGGGCACGGCGAGGGTGCCCTCGGTGCCGTGGACCTCGATCGGATGGGCCGAGGTGGCCACCGCGTCGAAGCTCATCACGAGGGTGGACAGCACCCCGGATTCGTGCACCAGCACCCCGGTGACGTGGGTGTCCGTGCTGACGGGGATCGTCTCCCCAGCCCGCGGCCCGGAGCCGATGGTGCGGGTCTCGTGCGGGCGGCTCGCCGCGCCGATCACCGCGGAGACCGGGCCCAGCAGCGTGACCAGGGCGTGGATGTAGTACGGCCCCATGTCCAGCAGCGGTCCGCCGCCGGGGACGTAGTAGAAGTCCGGCTGCGGATGCCAGCGCTCATGGCCGGGCGTGACCATGGTGGCCATCGCCGCGGTCGGGGTGCCGATCACGCCGTCGTCGATCGCGACCCGTGCCGTCTGGGTGCCGGTGCCGAGCACCGTGTCCGGTGCGGAGCCGACGAGCACGCCTGCCTTCTGGGCCGCGACCAGCACCTCGGCGCCCTCCTCGGTGGTGACTGCGAAGGGTTTCTCCGAGTACACGTTCTTGCCGGCCGCGATCGCCCGCAGGTCGATGTCGGCGTGCGCGGCGGGGATGGTGAGGTTCAGGACGGTCTCCACCTCGGGATCGGCGATCAGCTCGTCGACGGTGAGCACCCGCACCCCTTCGCGCCCCTCGGCGGCGGCCTCCGCGCGGGAGCGGTCGAGGTCCGCGACGGCGACGAGCTGCACGTCGGGCAGACGGTCGAAGCTCTCCAGGTACTGGCGCGAGATGACCCCGCAGCCGATCATGCCGATCTTCATCGGGTCGCCTCCTTCGCTCGGGTCCTGCCGTGGTCGCCGTAGGGCATGTCGCTGCCACGCGCGGCCCAGAGCATGCCCCGCTCGACGATGGTGCGGACGTTCGGGTCCTCGAGCACCTCGACGCGGTGCCCGGGGGTGGTCACGAAGATCCGCCCCTTGCCCCACAGTCGCGTCCACAGCGCCGGGGAGGTGATCTCCCGGTGCCACGGGTCCCAGT
>CAZHSL010000556.1:0-2097 GCA_964535185.1 uncultured Corynebacterium sp. | reverse complement strand
GCTCGAGGAAGTCCTCGACCCACAGGTGCACCACCCAGAACCGCCAGAACTCGGCCACCGTCAGGTGCGTCTCGTTCGTCGCCAGGAGACCCACGGCGTAGAAGGCGGGAATCGCGAGGGCCGCGTAGACGAACAACCAGGGCATGTTGAACTTCGACTCGGTTCGCAGCCGCGAGCGGATCGCGCGGACGATGATCAGGAACCACAGGAACAAGCCGATCACCAGGAGGACCTGGAAGACGCGCGGCAGATCCAGGTATTCCCACTGCTGGGAGAAGAAGGGGGAGTCCGCCGCCCATTCCGGACCGTAGATGCTGATGGCGGTGCCGCCGAACATGCCGACCACGACGAGCGCGAGGGCGCCCAGCAGACCGTAGGACAGCAGGTGCTGACCGCGCGGCTCTCTGCCCGCGATGATCGGAGCGAGGAAGATCGCGGCGGCCAGGAAGGTGGCGGCCGTCCACAGCAGGGAGAGCTGCACGTGCCACGTCCGTGCGAGGTTGAACGGGAAGATCTGCGCGAGATCGAAGCCGAAGAAGCCCTGCAGCTCGACCCGATAGTGCTCGACGGATGCGCCCACCGTGGCCTGTATGAGGAACAGCAGGGCGACCACGAGGAAGAACCAGGCAGTGGAGCGCTGGGCCTTCGTGATCCCCACCTCGCCGGGCTGGAGGAACTTCAGGCGCGTGGTGTCGTTGCCCTTCCAGCCCAGGTTGCTGCTCCAGCGGCCGTAGACGGCGAAGAGGATGCCCAGACCGGCCAGCAGGGCGACCAGCGAGATCGCCGACCACACCAGGATGTCCGCCGTGGGATGGTTGCCGACGCGGGGCTCGGCCGGCCAGTTGTTGGTGTACGAGTAGTCCAGACCGGGACGCTCCGCGGCGCTCGCCCACGCCGTCCAGGCGTAGAAGGCGGTGAGATCGTGGATGTCCTGCGGATCGGTGATCGCGTCGGGGATCAGCCCGTGCGCCGTGGACGGCTCACCGAAGAAGTCGCCGTAATGCTGCTTCAGGTCCCCGAAGGCGCTGATCTGCTCGTCCGTCAGGACCAGGACGCCCGACTCCTCGTCGTACCGGTTGGTGCGCTGCATCTCCGCGGTGGCCGCCGCAGGCTCCTGCACGCCCTGCTGCTCGAGCTGCTGATGGATGTGCTCGCTGCTCAGGCGAAGGTACTCGGCCGTGTAGTCGGGTCCCAGGTAAGCGCCGTGGCCGAGGATCGAGCCATACTGCTGGATGCCTCGGGTCAGGAAGACGTTCTGGCCGCGGGTGATCTCCTCCTGGGTATAGATCACCTCCCCGTCCTCGCTGACCACTTGCTGGGGCAGCGGCATGGAATGGGTGTAGGTCCGGTACGCGAGAACGCCCATCACGAAGAAGCCGAAGATGAGCACCAGCGCGACACCCTGCACCCATCCCTTGGATATCGCGATCTCCGACTTGGAGGTGTGTTCTTGCGGACGATGATTCTTGACGCTCACGCTTGGCCCATCGTTCTTTGTGGACGGAATCTGTCATCATGCAGGTCACCGAGTGTGAGCAAAAGTACCCACGGCCCTCAGAGGTGTCAAGGACGGGAAGAGAAAAAGTTTCGCAGTGCAGTGGGACGGCATACCGTCCACGTCCCGGTGCAATTCCCCGCACTTCTTTGCGCGCTTTTTCCACATCTTTCCCGCGCATCCTTCGGCGATCCGGCGCAGCACGAGTACCCGGGGCTCCGGCGGACCGCCGCGGGCTCCGGAGCATCTCCGGCCCCCTGCGGCATCGAGGGTCACCGCGAGCACCGCACCTGAGCTCGCCGGTCGCTCCCATACCTGCTGGACGGAGGTGCGGCTGCAGGTGCTGCGGGAGGTCGACCTGTTCGCGTGCGCCCGGGCCGACGAACCCGGTCAGCCCTCGGTACTGATCCGCCCGGTCGCGCCCGGCCCGACTCCGGTCGGGCACTTCCCATCGCGCAGTGCAACGCGCGCGATCGCCGCCGAGGAGAGCTCGAGCGGGGCCTCGGCACCGGGCCCCTCGCCGTTCCCCCTCGGGGCCTCCCACGATGGCGGCACCGTGCGGTCGACCCGCATCCACCCGGCGGGCACCGGCGCGCCGGGCT
>CAZHSL010000555.1:0-2101 GCA_964535185.1 uncultured Corynebacterium sp. | reverse complement strand
GTCAGACGAAACGGCATGTGATGCTCCCCAGGTCTCGGTAGTCCGCCAGGACGGTGTCCCCGCGCTCGATCCACACCGGGCGGGTGAAGGAGCCGGCCAGGATGATCTCCCCGGCCTCGAGCCGCTCGCCGTGCTGGGCGAGCTTGTTCGCCAGCCAGGCCACGCCGCGGCCGGGATGGCCCAGCACCCCGGCCGCGACGCCCGTCTCCTCGATGGTCTCGTTGCGGTGCAGCAGCGCCGCGACCCAGCGCAGGTCCACGTCCTCGGGCCGCACGGGGGTGCCGCCCAGCACCATCGCGCCGTAGGCGGCGTTGTCCGCGATGGTGTCCACGATGGTGCGGCCCTCGAGCTCCACGTGCGCATCCAGCACCTCGAGCGCGGGCAGCACGTACTCGGTGGCGCGCAGCACGTCCAGCAGCGTGCAGTCCGGGCCCTCCAGCGGCTCCTTCAGCACGAACGCGAGCTCCACCTCGATCCGCACGTTCGTGAAGCGGTCGAACTCCAGCTGCGCGCCGGAGTCCACCACGGTGTCCGCGAACATCACGCCGTAGTCCGGTTCGGTGATCCCGGTGGCGGCCTGCATCGCCTTCGAGGTGAGGCCGATCTTGCGACCCGCCAGGCGCCGACCGCGGGCCTGCTCGCGCTTCCGCCAACGGCCCTGGATCGCATAGGAGTCTTCCACCGTCGCCTCGGGGTGACGGGCCGTGATCCGCGGGATCAGGGTGCGGGTGCGGCCCGCCTCGGCGAGCTCGTCGGCGAGCGCGTCGAGGGTCTGCTCGTCCAGTGCCATCGTGGTCCCCCTCCTCAGAGCTGGTGGCCCAGCTTGTACTCGCCCTGCTTCCACTCGGGCATCTGCTCCTCCTCGCCCTGGCGGGTGTAGGAGAAGCCGTCCGCGCCGATGGTCTGCGCCATCTCCGAGGCGTCGGTGCGCTCGACGACGGGCTGCGGCTTCCCGTCGAGGTCGAGCACCAGGGAGGCGTCGGTGTACCAGGAGGGGACCACCGGGGTGCCCCACCAGTCGCGGCGCTGGTTGTCGTGCACGTCCCAGGTGACCACCGGGTTGTCAGGGTCGCCGGTCCAGTAGTCCTGGGTGTAGATCTCCACCCGGTGGCCGTCCGGGTCGCGCAGGTAGAGGTAGAAGGCGTTGGAGACGCCGTGCCGGCCGGGGCCGCGCTCGATGTGGTCGCTCCTGCGCAGCGCGCCGAGCCGGTCGCAGATCGCGAGGATGTTGTGCTTCTCGTGCGTGGCGAAGGCGACGTGGTGCATCCGCGGGCCGTCGCCGCCGGTCATGGCGGTGTCGTGCACGGTGGGCTTGCGGCGCATCCAGGCGGCGTAGGTGGTGCCGTCGCGGTCCTGGATGTCCTCGGTGACGCGGAAGCCGAGGTCCTCCATGTGCGCGACGGCGCGGGGCACGTCGGGGGTGACCTGGTTGAAGTGGTCCAGGCGCACCAGCGCCCCGGGAACATGCAGGTCGTAGCGCCACGCCAGGCGCTCCACATGCCGGACGTCGTAGAAGAACTCGTAGGGGAAGCCCAGCGGGTCCTCGACCCGCACCGAGTCGCCGATCCCCTTGGTGAAGCCCTCCGCGCGGCGCTCCACACGGCAGCCCAGCTCTTCGTAGAAGGCGACGGCGGCGTCGAGCTCCTCCGGGGAGCGCACCCGGTAGGAGAAGGCGGCCACGGCCGCTTGCCCGCCCTGGCGCAGCACCAGGTTGTGGTGGATGAACTCCTCGTAGCTGCGCAGGTGGATGGTGGTCTCGTCCTCCTCGGTGACGACCAGGCCCAGCACGTCCACGTAGAAGCTGCGGGACGCCACCAGGTCGGTGACCACGAGCTCCATGTACGCGCAGCGCAGGATGTCCGGCGGCGGGGATGACGGGGTGGGGATCCGGTCGGCCGCCGCGATCGGCGAGTCCCGGGTGACGACCGGCGCGGTCCGGCTCTGGTTCAGCGGGGTTGTCATGGTGGCGTCCTTGCCTCGGGGGATGCGGCCGACGGGGCCGCCGGGTGCGAGCGGTCGGTCAGTCGGCCCTGCCGAACACGGGGTTGTGGACCTCGCCGAGGTTGATGTGCACGGCCTGCTGGTCGGTGTAGAAGTCGAT
>CAZHSL010000554.1:0-2107 GCA_964535185.1 uncultured Corynebacterium sp. | reverse complement strand
AGGACGCCGCCCTCTCACGGCGGTAACACCGGTTCAAATCCGGTACGGGGTACGAACAAGGAGTCGGCACCTTCGGGTGCCGGCTCCTTCTGCATTCCTGGCCCGGACCTCGCGGCACCGGGTATCGTCGTGACATGGAACACAGCACGGGTCCCCGCATCACGGTCGGTGTGTTCGATGCCGACGAATCCGATCAGGCGGTTCGCTGGGCCGCCCGCCACGCCGCCGCCGTGGGCGGCAGCCTCCACCTCGTCCACGCCTTCGTCTGGACCGAGCTCGACGTGAACATCGACCCGATCTCGGGGATGGCCGGCTCGGGCTTCCGCGGCGCCGCGCACACCCTGATACAGGATGCCGTCGCCATCGTGCGCGAGACCGGGGTCGAGGTCCCGGTGACCTCCGAGATCGTCGACGGCAATGCGGTGCCGGTGCTGGTCGAGGCCAGCGAGGAGGCCGATCTCCTGGTCCTCGGCGGGCGCGGGCTGGGACGGCTGATGACCCTGATCGTCGGCTCCAAGAGCCTCGCCCTCGCGGCGCGGGCCCACTGCCCGGTGGTCGTCGTCCGCGGGCGGATCGACGGATCCGGCCCCATCGGGCTCGTCCACCACGAGATCGCGACCGAGGTGGTCACCCGCGCGGCCGACCTCGCCGAGGCCTACGGGCGCGACATCCACCTGGTGGTGCGCCCGGAGACCACCGAGGAGGAGGCGCAGGAGATCCTCGCCGGCGTCGCGCAGCGCGTCTCCCTCACCCACCCCTCGGTGTTCGTCAAGGACGTGACCATCGCCGCCTCGGACAGTCCGAAGCAGCTGATCTCGGCCAGTGAGGACGCGAGCGTGATGATGGTCGCGGGGGACCGCTCACCCGGGGCCGGGGGCAAGGTGGCCGCGCCCCGGCAGCTGGTCAACGTGCTGCGCTTCGCGAACACGCCCGTGTGGATCGAACGGGACTGACCGCCGCCCCGTCGGGCGGGATCAGGAGCCCGCGCGTCGCAGCAGCTCGGTGAGGTGGTTCGCCGAGCTCATCACGGAGGCCGCGTGCAGGCGACCGGGCTGGCGGGTGATGCGCTCGATCGGGCCGGAGATGCTCAGCGCCGCGACCACCCGGCCGTTGGGCCCGCGCACCGGGGCGGAGACCGAGCCCACCCCGGGCTCGCGCTCACCGATGGACTGCGCCCAGCCGCGGCGGCGCACCGCGGAGAGCTGCGTCGCGGTGAAGCGCGCTCCGAGCAGGCCGCGATGCAGGCGGTCCGGCTCCTCCCAGGCCAGCAGGATCTGGGCCGCGGAACCGGCGCGCATCGTCAGGGCGGCGCCCAGCGGCACGGAGTCGCGCAGGCCGATCGGGCGCTCCGCGGCCGCCACGCAGATGCGGTGATCGCCCTGGCGCCGATAGAGCTGCGCGGATTCCCCGGTGTGATCCCGCAGCGCGGCCAGCACCGGACCGGCCGAGGCCAGCAGGCGGTCCTCGCCGGCCGCGGCGGCCAGCTCGCCCAGGCGCGGGCCGAGGATGAAGCGCCCCTGCATGTCGCGGGCGACGAGGTGATGGAATTCGAGCGCCACCGCCAGGCGGTGCGCGGTGGGCCGGGCGAGGCCCGTCGACTGCACGAGCTGCGCGAGAGTGGCGGGGCCGGCCTCCAGGGCGCCGAGCACGATCGCCGCCTTGTCCAGCACGCCGACGCCGCTGCCGTTCTCCTCCGAGGTCTTGTCCATGGTCCGATACTGCCGTCTTATTGTGTGAGACGCAAGTGCGCCGCATCGTGGACCGGCACACGATGGGTCCAGCGCTCGCACCCCGAGCGCCTCTCAGCATTCAGGAACGCGCCCGCACCACGGGCGCAGGGAAGGATCGACATGGCGGGGACCCTCGCGGAGAAGGTCTGGGCGGATCACGTGGTCCGTCGCGGTGAGAACGGCGAGCCCGACCTGCTGTACATCGACCTCCAGCTGCTGCACGAGGTCACCAGCCCGCAGGCCTTCGACGGCCTGCGCCAGGAGGGCCGGCTCCCGCGCCGCGTCGACCAGACGATCGCGACCGAGGACCACAACACCCCCACGATCGACATCGACAAGCCGATCGCGGACATCACCTCGCGCACCCAGATCGAGAC
>CAZHSL010000553.1:0-2111 GCA_964535185.1 uncultured Corynebacterium sp. | reverse complement strand
CCCCTGGTGGTCGATGACCGCAAGGAGGCGCGTCGTCGCGACCGGGAGCGGGCGAACCAGGAGCGCCGGGAGGCCCAGCATGCCCTCATGACCGGGGACGAGAGGAAGATGCCGGCCCAGCATCGCGGCCCGGAGCGGAGCTTCGTGAGGGACGTGGTCGACTCGCGCTGGAACATCGCGGAGTTCTTCTTCCCGATCGCTCTGGTGTTCATGGTGATCTCGCTGTTCCTGCCGCTGATCCGCCCGGAGCTCACCACCCTGCTGAGCACCGGCATGATCATCGTGCTGTGGGGCGGCATCGCGGTGTGCGTGGTCGACAGCCTCTTCCTGCGCACCCGGATCCGCCGGCAGGTCACCGAGCGCTTCGGCGAGGTCGAGCGCGGCCTGGTGGGCTACGGCATCATGCGAGCGATCCAGATCCGCAGGTTCCGTCTGCCCCGCGCGCAGATCAAGCACGGCCAGACGCCGCGCTGACCTCCTCCCGCGCCCCAGCGGCTCACAGCCGAGGCGCGGCGCCACGACGCGAGAACGGCCGACGCGGAGATCCGCGTCGGCCGTTCTCGTGCGTGCGGGGGCGGCTCAGGCGTCCCCGGCCCGGTGCGTCGGGGCGCCGGCGGAGGCCTGCGCCTCCTTCTCACCGCGCGGCGCGGGCTTGGTGTCGACCCCCGCCTCCTTGCGCTGCTGCGGCGTGATCGGGGCCGGGGCGGCGGTCAGCGGGTCGAAGCCGTTGCCGGTCTTGGGGAAGGCGATCACCTCGCGGATCGAGTCCTCCCCCGCGAGCAGCGCCACGATGCGGTCCCAGCCGAAGGCGATGCCGCCGTGCGGCGGGGCGCCGTACTGGAACGCCTCCAGCAGGAAGCCGAACTTCTCCTTCGCCTCCTCCTCGTCGATGCCCATCAGGCGGAAGACGCGCTGCTGGACGGCCTGGTCATGGATGCGGATGGAGCCGCCGCCGATCTCGTTGCCGTTGCAGACGATGTCGTACGCGTAGGACAGCGCGGACCCGGGATCGGTGTCGAAGGTGTCCAGGAACTCGGGCTTCGGCGAGGTGAAGGCATGGTGGACCGCGGTCCAGGCACCGCCGCCCACCGCGATGTCCCCGGCGGCGCGGGCGTCGGCCGCGGGCTCGAACATCGGGGCGTCGACCACCCAGACGAAGGCGAAGGCCTCGTGGTCGATCAGCCCGAGCCGCTCGGCGATCTCGCCGCGGGCCGCGCCGAGCAGTGCACGGGAGGCCTTCGCCTCACCGGCGGCGAAGAAGATGCAGTCACCGGGGGCGGCCCCGGTCGCCTCGAGCAGACCGGACTTCTCGGCCTCGGAGATGTTCTTGGAGACCGGACCGCTGAGCGTGCCGTCCTCCTGCACCAGCACGTAGGCGAGGCCCTTCGCTCCGCGCTGCTTGGCCCACTCCTGCCAGGCGTCGAGCTGGCGACGCGGCTGCGAGGCGCCGCCGGCCATGACGACGGCCCCCACGTACGGGGCCTGGAACACCCGGAACGGCGTGTCGCGGAAGTACTCGGTCATCTCGACCAGCTCGAGGTCGAAGCGCAGATCGGGCTTGTCGGAGCCGTAGCGCCGCATCGACTCCGCGTAGGTCAGGCGCGGGAAGGGGGTGGTGAGCCGGTGGCCGCCCGCGGCCCACACGGCGGTGAGGATCTCCTCGGCCAGGGAGATGACGTCCTCCTGGTCCACGAAGCTCATCTCGACGTCGAGCTGGGTGAACTCGGGCTGACGGTCGGCGCGGAAGTCCTCGTCGCGGTAGCAGCGGGCGAGCTGGAAGTACTTCTCGATGCCGCCCACCATCAGCAGCTGCTTGAACAGCTGCGGGGACTGTGGCAGCGCATACCAGGAGCCGGGGGCGAGCCGGGCCGGGACCAGGAAGTCGCGGGCGCCCTCGGGGGTCGAGCGGGTCAGCGTCGGGGTCTCGACCTCGACGAAGTCCTGCGCCAGCAGGGTGTCGCGCGCGGCGCGGTTGACCTCGGAGCGCAGGCGCATCGCCGCGGCCGGTCCCTGGCGGCGCAGGTCCAGGTAGCGGTAGCGCAGGCGCGCCTCCTCACCCACCTCGCTGTGCTCGTCGAGCTGGAAGGGCAGCGGGGCGGAGGCGCTGAGCA
>CAZHSL010000552.1:0-2111 GCA_964535185.1 uncultured Corynebacterium sp. | reverse complement strand
TCGGTCTGCAGGTGGTCGGGGTGAGCATCCTGCGCCTGCTCACGCTGGTGCGGCGGGGGCGCGTCTTCTCCCCGCGCTCCTTCCGGCACGTGGACCGGATCGTCCGCGCAGTGGCGGGTGAGGCGGTGCTGGTGTTCGGCCTCGCCGTGCTCGGCGCGGTCGTGAACCGCATGACGCCCGGGGACGAGCTCGCCCCCGGGCTGATCGGGATGATCTGCGGTGCCGCGCTCGTCGTCGCCGGGGTCGCGCTCGTGATCCACGTGCAGCGGCAGCTGCTCGCCCAGGCCGTGGCGACCCGGGTGCGCGCCGAGGACCTGCAGTCCGAGCTCGACGAGGTGATCTGAATGCCGATCGTCGTCGACATCGACGTCATGCTCGCGCGCCGCAAGATGCCCGTCGGGCAGCTCGCCGAGGCCATCGGCATCACCCCGGCCAACCTCGCCGTGCTCAAGAACGGCCGCGCCCGCGCGGTGCGCTTCTCGACCCTCGCCGCGCTGTGCGAGGTGCTCCGGTGCCAGCCCGGCGACCTCCTGCGCTGGGAGCCCGAGGACGGCGCGGAGGGCGACGGGGAGGATCCCGCGGACCCGCTGGCCGGGTGACGGATCGGGTGATCGAGGGCACAGTGGGGCCATGGCCACTCGAGAGCAGCAGGTGGAGATCGACGGGCGCAGGCTGAAGCTGTCGAATCTCGACAAGGTCCTCTATCCCGCCACCGGCACCACCAAGGGCGAGGTGATCGACTACTACCACCGCGTCGCACAGGTGATGGTGCCGCAGGCGACCCGGCGCCCCGCCACGCGCAAGCGCTGGGTGAACGGCGTGGGCACCGCCGAGTCGCCGGGGAAGGTGTTCTTCCGCAAGGACCTCGAGGAGCACGCCCCGGACTGGATCCCGCGCGCCGACATCCAGCACAGCGACGGCGTCTCGACCTACCCGCTCGTGGACGAGCCGGCCGTCCTCGTCTGGCTCGCCCAGCTCGCCGCGCTCGAGGTGCACACGCCCCAGTGGCGCTTCGACGCGGACCTCGAACCCGCCCATCCCGACCGGTTGGTCCTCGACCTCGATCCGGGCGAGGGCGCCGGGCTGCCGGAGTGCGCGCGGGTCGCGGCCTGGTGCCGCGAGATCCTCGGCGGCATGGGGCTCGAGAGTCACCCGGTGACCTCCGGCTCCAAGGGCATCCACCTCTATGCCCCGCTGGACGGCAGTACGAGCTCCGAGGAGGTCGACCAGGTCGCCCACGAGCTCGCCCGCGCGCTCGAGACCGACCATCCCGAGGACGTCATCAGCACCCAGACCCGTTCGAAGCGCGCCGGCAAGGTGCTCGTGGACTGGTCGCAGAACAACGGGAAGAAGACCACCGTGTGCCCGTACTCCCTGCGCGGGCGCCTGCGACCCACCGTCGCCGCCCCGCGCACCTGGGAGGAGATCGAGGACCCCTCCCTCGACCACCTCGAGATGGACGAGGTGCTCGCCCGCGTCGAGGACGGGAACGACCCCCTCGCACCCCTCGGCCTGGACACGGAGGGCGAGGCGCCGTCGACCGCACGGGCCCGCGACCGGCTCGAGGTGTACCGCTCGAAGCGCGACCCCGAGCGCACACCCGAGCCCGTGCCCGTCCCCGGCGTGGGCAGCGACGCCGCCCAGGAGGCGCTCGACGACGCCGAGCCGATGTTCGTGATCCAGGAGCATCACGCCACGCGCCTGCACTACGACTTCCGCCTCCAGCACGAGGGGGTGCTCGTCTCCTGGGCGGTGCCGAAGGGCCCGCCGCTGAAGGCCGACGTGAACCGCCTGGCCGTGCAGACCGAGGACCATCCGCTCGAGTACGGCACCTTCGAGGGCACCATCCCGAAGGACGAGTACGGCGGCGGGGACGTCACCATCTGGGACACGGGCACGATCGAGATCGAGAAGTGGCGCGAGGGCCGCGAGGTGATCGCGGTCTGTCACGGCCGGCCCGACGGCGGGCTCGGCGGCGTGCCGCGCCGCTTCGCCTTCATCCACACCGGCGGGATGGGCGGATCGCGCCGCTCCGCCGCGGCGAAGGAGAAGGCGGAGGCGAACTGGCTGCTGCACCTGATGAAGGACCAGCCCGAGGACGACCGGTCCGA
>CAZHSL010000551.1:0-2112 GCA_964535185.1 uncultured Corynebacterium sp. | reverse complement strand
CGACCTGCCGGCCGGCGAGTACGCGTACAAGGTCGCCATCGGCGGCAGCTGGGACGAGAACTACGGCGCCGGGGGCGTGCCCGGCGGCGACGACATCCCCTACACCCACGAGGGCGGGCCGCTCACCTTCTGGTACGACCCGGTCACCCACGTGGTGCAGAACAGCAGCCAGCTGCCGCTGGTCACCCTGCCCGGCTCCTTCAACGCGGCGCTCGGCTGCGCCGAGGACTGGGCGCCCGGATGCCTGGCCACCTGGATGCAGGATCCCGACGGGGACGGCGTGCTCACCTTCGCCACCTCGGCCATCCCCGGCGGGTCCTACGAGGTGAAGGTCGCCCACGGGGGATCCTGGGGCGAGAACTACGGCGTCGGCGGCGAGCGCGACGGCGCGAACATCTCCTTCTCCACCCAGGACGGCGAACTGGTGACCTTCACCTACGACCTCGGCACCCACGAGCTGCGCATCGAGTCCGACGCGCCGCAGCTGGAGGGCACCGACCAGCAGCTGGGCCACTTCGTGGACGCGGGCACGATCGCCTGGCCCGCGGACCTGGCGAGCGGCGAGGGCACCCGCTGGGAGCTGTTCACCGCCCCCGAGGGCGGACTCGCCGTCCGTGACGGCGCCGTCACCGGCGGGGACAGCCTCGGCGAGCTGACCCTGCGCGCCGAGGGCCTCACCGAGAGCGAGCTGGACGGTCGCGCGCACCTGGCGGACTTCCTCGCGCTCGATCTGCCGGAGCTGGACCGCTCCGTGCTCGAGGCCGCGCTGCGCGGCGAGCTGCGGGTGGCCCAGTACGGGCCGGACGGCATCGAGGTGTTCACCTCCCTGCAGATTCCCGGCGTGCTCGATGACCTCTACGCGGGCGAGGCCGCCGCGCAGGAGATGGGCGTGAGCTGGCAGGACGGCACCCCGACGCTCGCGCTGTGGGCCCCGACCGCGAAGTCCGTGACGCTGCAGCTGCACGGGCCGGCCGCGCAGGCGGCGGGGTCGTCGGCCGCGCCGACCGAGATCGCGATGGAGCGCGGGCCGGGCGGGGTGTGGACCGCCGTGGGCGGACCGGAGTGGACCGACCAGGCCTACACCTTCGCCGTGGAGGTGTACGTGCCGGAGCTCGGCGAGGTCACCACCAGCACCGTCACCGACCCCTACTCGGTGGGCCTGACGGTGAACTCGCAGCACTCGGTGGTGCTGGACCTGGAGGACCCGCGCTGGGCGCCCGAGGTCTGGACCGACACCCCCGCCCCGGTCGTCGACCAGTTCGCCGACCAGACCATCTACGAGATGCACCTGCGGGACTTCTCCGCCGGGGACGAGGCGCTGCCCGCCGAGGTACGCGGCAGCTACGCGGCCTTCGGCCACCCGGACTCGGCCGGCACGGCACGCCTGGCGGAGCTCGCCGAGGCGGGCATGACCACGGTGCACCTGCTGCCCACCTTCGACATCGCGACCATCGAGGAGGACCGCTCCGCGCAGCTGGTGCCGGAGATCCCGGCCGACGCCGGACCGGCCTCGGCCGCGCAGCAGGAGGCCGTCACCGCCGTCGCGGGCCAGGACGCCTACAACTGGGGCTACGACCCGCTGCACTACATGAGCCCTGAGGGCTCGTACGCGACCGAGGGCCACCAGATCGGCGGCGAGCGCACCCGTCAGTTCCGCGCCATGGTGGGCGAGCTGCACGCCATGGATCTGCAGGTGGTGCTCGACCAGGTGTACAACCACACCACCGCGCACGGCCAGGCCGACAACTCGGTGCTGGACCGCATCGTGCCCGGCTACTACCAGCGGCTGAACCTCTCCGGCGGGGTCGAGGACTCCACCTGCTGCTCGAACGTCGCCACCGAGAACGCCATGGCGCAGAAGCTCATGGTCGACTCGACCGTTCTGTGGGCGCGCCAGTACCACGTCGACGGATTCCGCTTCGACCTCATGGGCCACCACTCGGTGGAGAACATGCGCGCGGTGCGCGAGGCGCTGGATGCGCTGACCCTCGAGGCCGACGGCATCGACGGCAAGAGCATCTACCTCTACGGCGAGGGCTGGGACTTCGGCGAGGTCTCCGGCAACGCCCGCTTCACCCAGGCCACGCAGGGCCAGCTGGGCGGCACCTCGAT
>CAZHSL010000550.1:0-2114 GCA_964535185.1 uncultured Corynebacterium sp. | reverse complement strand
ATGCGGAAGGTGCTCACGGCGATGCGGGCGGGCTCGTCATCGGGCACCTGGTGCACGGGCGAGGGATGCATGAGGACACTCTACGCAGATCTTGCTATCTGCATAGTTGCGCAGATACATTTCTCCTGTGAACCAGTCCCCCGCGCACCACGGCCACGCGCACCGTCACGAGCACCCTCACGGCACCTCCCCGGGGGCACGTCTGCGCCACGCGCTGACCCCGCACAGCCACGACCACGGCGAGGCGATCCGCACGGCGGAGGAGGCCAGCGCGGTCGGGCTCCGCGCGGCGTGGATCTCGCTGGCGGGCATGGGCGCCACCGCGCTGCTGCAGATCGTGATCGTCGCGCTCAGCGGGTCCGTCGCCCTGCTCGCCGACACCCTGCACAACCTCGGCCACCTGGCCACCACGATCCCGCTGATCCTCGCCTTCCGGCTGGGCCGGCGCGCCCCCACCCGCCGCTACAGCTACGGCTTCCGACGCGCCGAGGACCTGGCGGGACTGCTGATCGGTGCCGTGATCGCCCTCTCGGCCGGCCTGATCGTGTGGGAATCGGTGCGTGCGCTCACCGCGGAGCGGGACATGACCCACCGCGGATGGGTGCTCGCCGCGGCCCTCGTCGGCGCCGCCGGCAACGAGCTGGTGGCCCGCTACCGGATCCGCGCCGGCCGGCGGATCGGCTCGGCCGCCCTGATCGCCGAGGGCCAGCACGCCCGCACCGATGCGCTCACCTCGCTGGCCGTGATCCTCGGGGTGCTCGGCGCCTGGGCGGGGCTGTCCTGGATCGATCCGCTGATCGGTCTGGGCATCGCCGCGGTGGTGGTGCTGGTGCTGATCGGCTCCATGCGCACGGTGATCCACCGCCTGATGGACGGCGTCGACCCGGGGACCCTGGACCGCATCGAGCAGGCCGCCTCCGGTCCCGGCGTGCGCGCCGTGCGCGGGGCCCGGGCCCGCTGGATCGGGCACCGCCTCGAGGCGGAGGTGATCGTGGAGGTCGACCCCGCGCTCAGCGTCGGGTCCTCCCAGCTGCTCGCCGAGCAGGCCGAGGACAGGCTGCGGCAGGAGCTGCCGCACCTGGACCGCGCCGCGGTGCAGGTTGCCGCCGCGGCCGCCGTGCCCCGGGAGGACCCCGCCAGGTCGACGCTCAGCCCGTGAGCGCCTCGCGCACCGAGGGCCAGGACCGCAGGATCTCCCGCGCCGCAGGATCGGGCTCCGCCGTGATCGCCTCGCGGCGCGCCTGCTCGAGCAGCTCGTCGATCTCGACCCGCTCACCGCGCTCCACCGAGGCCACCGCGGCCTCGACCATCGCGAAGCTGAGCAGGTTCTCGTGCACCTCGCACATCGGGGTGCGACCCTCGCGCAGGGCGCTGACGCACTCGATGAGCGAGGCGGCGATCTGGTCCGGCTCCTCCCCCGCCTCGGCCGCGACCGCGTCCTGCAGCCGGGCGGTGGCCTGGTCGTCCTCGGTGCCGAGCACCGGGGCGCCCTTGCCGTCCCAGGTGGCGGAGCCCAGCTGGGCCCCGATCCGCCACTCGCTGTTCCAGTAGGTGGGCAGGCCGCGGGCGTTCCAGGTGCCGTTGTAGACGAACAGCGACCCGTCGGACATCTCGAAGGTCGCCGTCACGGTGGCGTCGTGCTCGTAGACGCTCCACTCCGGCTGCGCGCCCCGCGCGGTGACCGCGACCGGGTCCGCGTCCATGATGTAGCGGGCGGTGTCGAAGGCATGGATGCCCATGTCCCGCAGCAGGGGATGCTGCTGGGTGCGCCGATAGCCCTCCATCTCGGTGAACAGCGAGAAGAAGGCGCTGGTGAGCACCGTCGGCCCATGGGCGGCGACGAAGCTGCGCAGCTGCCGCACCTGGCGGAAGAAGCGGCGCGACTGGGAGACCATGAACGGCACCCCGGTGAGCTCCGTGTGCGCCACCAGGCTCAGCGCCTCCGGGAGGGTCTCGGTGACGGGCTTCTCGCCGAGCACCGGGATCCCGGCGTGCAGCGCCTTCACGGTCACCGGGTGGTGGGCCAGCGGCACGGTCGGGTTGATCAGCAGGTCCGCCCCGAGCTCGACGGCGAGATCCACACCGTCGGTGCCGGTCGCGACGGCCGACGGGTC
>CAZHSL010000549.1:0-2118 GCA_964535185.1 uncultured Corynebacterium sp. | reverse complement strand
CGGCGCGCCGGCTCAGACGTGGCTTCATCGCTCTCCTAGTCCTTCCTCGTCGTCGGGTGCCCCGTGAGCGTATCCGCGGGGGACGCGGGGCGACACCCCGTAGGGCGTGAACGTTCACGGATCGTGATCGTACTCGACGTCCCCTCTAGCATCGGGGACGTTCCCCTCGACGAAGGAGATGGGCATGGCCCTCCCGCATTCCGCCGCCCGCTACCGCCGGATCGCCGAGATCCTGGTGAGCAACGGCTTCTCGGCGCTGGTCGGCCAGCTCGGGCTGACCGAGCACGTGCCCGAGGTGCTGCGCCGCCGGCTGCTGGCGAAGGCCGCGACCGGCCCGGCCGGGGCCGGGGAGGCGAGCGGGCCGCTGCCGGGCCCGGCGCGCCTGCGCCACGCGCTCGAGCAGCTGGGGCCGACGTTCGTGAAGCTCGGACAGATGCTCGCCACGCGCGACGACCTGCTGCCCGCCGCGTACACCGAGGAGCTCACCCGGCTGCAGGACGCGACCGACCCGGTGCCCTTCGAGGCCATCGCCGCGACGCTCCGCGAGGAGCTCGGCGTCGAGCTCGCCGAGGCGTACGCGCACATCGAGGAGGTCCCGCTCGCCACGGCCTCGATCGGCCAGGCCCACCTCGCGCGCCTGCACGACGGGACCGAGGCCGTGGTCAAGGTGCGCAAGCCCGGCGTGCAGGAGTCGGTGATCGCGGACCTCGACATCCTGCGCCATCTCGCCGGCATCGCCGCCCGGGAATGGGATCTCGCCCGGGACGTCGACGTCGAGGGCCTGATCTCCGCCTTCGACCGCAGCCTGCGCCGCGAGCTGGACTACCGCGCCGAGGCGGCCAACGCCCGCCGCTTCGCCGAGGACCTCGCCGACGACCCCGTCGTGCACATCCCCCGTGTGCACGAGGAGCTGACCACCTCGCTCGTGCTCACCGAGCAGCGCGCCCGCGGCATGCGGATCACCGACGCCGCCGCGCTCGATGCCGCCGGGGTGGACCGGCCCGCGCTGGCCCGCGCCGCGACCCGCACGATCGTCTCGATGGTGCTGGTGAATGGCTTCTTCCACGCCGATCCGCATCCCGGGAACATGTTCGTGCGCGAGGACGGCGGCCTGTGGCTGATCGACTTCGGCATGGCCGGGGAGCTCTCGGCCTCCGAGCGGGAGGAGATCGTGCGTCTGACCTTCGCGCTGTCCCGGCACGACGCCGACGGCGTGGCCGCGGCCCTGCTCCGCCTCGCACCGCCGCAGGGGGCGCACGACCGCCGCCGCTTCGCCCGCGACGTGCGCGCGCTGCTGGACACCGTCGAAGGCAGGGCGCTGGTGGACATCTCGCTGTCCGCGTTCTTCGAGAAGCTGACCACGCTGCTGAGGCGGCACCGCCTGCAGCTGCCGCCGGAGATCTCGCAGCTGCTGCGCATGCTCGTGCTCACGGAGTCCAGCGCGATCGCCCTGGACCCCGCCTTCCACATCACCGAGGTGCTGCAGGAGGTCGTCCCGGTGGCGCTCGCCCAGATCTGGGGCCCGCAGGCCCTCCTGCGCCGCGCCGCCGCGACCGGGATGGACGCCCTGCGCTTCGGGACGGAGGCACCGGAGCGCCTCGAGCACCTGCTGGACGACTACGACGCGCACGGCATCCGGGTGCGGCTCGAGGCGGGGGATCTCGACCCCGTCATCGAGCGCGTGGAGTCGACCGGGGACCGGATCATCGCGGGCATCACCATGAGCGCGCTGCTGGTGAGCCTCGGCCGGGTCGCCGCCGCCGGAGCGGGCAGGGCACGCGGCGGTCGCGACCCGCTGACGGTCGTGGCGGGCGGTGCCACCGTGCTGCTCGGCGCGTACCTCGCCGCGGGGACCGGGCCGGCCCGCAGCGTGGGCCGGCTCCTCCGCCGCAGCGCGCGGGGGCGCTGAGCAGGACCTCCCACCCGTCGGCCTGCTACATACCACACAGGTCCCGGATCCGTCCCGCGATCGCCCCGATCGGCCGACCACGGGCGCGCCCGCGGTGGTAACGTCGGCGCTCAGCACCCGAGCCGCCGCCCCGTGAGCGACCACGGCGCAGCCCCGGGCACCCCCTCCCCGTCCCCAAGGAACCGCCTCATGGTCGACCTCCGCCTCGA
>CAZHSL010000548.1:0-2119 GCA_964535185.1 uncultured Corynebacterium sp. | reverse complement strand
TGCGTGACGTGCTTCGGCTCGAGCTCGTCGAGCGAGTGCGCACCCAGCAGCTTCATCGTGCGCACGATCTGCTCGGACAGGATCGCGATGGTGCGGTCCACGCCCGGGCGGCCGCCGGCCATGAGTCCGTAGAGGTAGGCGCGGCCGATCAGGGTGAAGCGTGCGCCGAGGGCCACGGCGGCCACGATGTCCGCGCCGTGCATGATGCCGGTGTCGACGCCGATCTCGGTGTCGGCGCCGACCTCGCGCGCGACCTCGGGCAGCAGATGGAAGGGAACCGGAGCGCGATCGAGCTGGCGCCCGCCGTGGTTGGACAGGATGATTCCGTCCACGCCCAGGTCGGTGAACGTCTTGGCGTCCTCGAGCGTCTGGACGCCCTTGATCACGAGCTTGCCGGGCCACATGCCGCGGATGATCTCGAGATCCTCGAAGCTGATGGTGGGATCCATCGCGGAGTCCAGCAGCTCGCCCACGGTGCCGCCGGTCGAGGACAGCGAGGCGAACTCGAGGGTGGGCGTGGTGAGGAAGTCGAACCACCACCAGGGGCGCGGGATCGCATCCAGCACGGTGCGGGCCGTCAGCTGCGGTGGGATCGAGAAGCCGTTGCGGGTGTCGCGCAGGCGCGCCCCGGCCACCGGGGTGTCGACCGTGAACTGCAGGGTGTCGAAGCCCGCGCGTGCGGCGCGCTCGACCAGGTCGTAGGAGATCTCCCGCTTCCGCATCACGTACAGCTGGAACCACTTGCGGCCGTGCGGCGCCGCCGCGGCGACGTCCTCGATCGAGGTGGTGCCCAGGGTCGAGAGCGTGAACGGGATCCCGGCGGTCTGCGCGGCACCCGCCCCGGCGACCTCGCCCTCGGTCTGCATCAGGCGGGTGAAGCCGGTCGGGGCGATCGCGAAGGGCATCGCGCTCGAGCCGCCGAGCACCTCTCTCGAGGTGTCGACGGCGGAGACGTCCCGCAGCACGCCGGGATTGAACTCCACATCGGCGAAGGCCTGGCGTGCCCGGGCGAGGGAGCGCTCGGACTCCGCCGCGCCGTCCGTGTAGTCGAACGCCGCGCGGGGCGTGCGGCGCTTCGCGATCGCCCGCAGATCCTCGATGGTCAGCGCGGCACTGAGCCGGCGTCGACGGGCGTTGAGGTCCGGTGCCTTGAACTGCATCAGCTCGAGGAGCTCACGGGGCTGGGGGAGCTGTCGTCTCATCTGAGGGGGTCCTTCGCAGTGGGCGGTGGTGGGGTTCGTGGGTGATCGGGCCGGTCAGCCGGGGGCGCTCGGGGTCACCGGGCAGCGGCGGACGGGCTGAACCTCTCCAGTTCCACGCTCGCCCGCACCAGTTCGCGCAGCGCCCCGGGCTGCTCGCCCACCGCTGCGAGCGTGCGGGCCTGCAGCGCCACGTTCCCCAGCGCCGTGGCCTCCATCGGGCCGGCCACCACCTCGATGCCGAGGGCGTCGGCGGTGAGCTGGTTCAGCAGGGCGTTGCGGCTGCCTCCGCCCACCACGTGCAGACGCTCCGGCAGCGGCATCCGCGCCAGGCGGCAGGCGGCATGCAGCTCGTCCCGGTACGTCTCGGCGAGCGACTCGAGGATGCAGCGCACCAGCTGCGCCGGGGTGCGGGGCCGCTCGTCCTCGCCCTCGAGCGGGCGGGCGGCCATCGTCACCCGATCGGCCATCCGGCCGGGAGCGAGGAACGCCGGGTCGGTGGGGTCGATCCGGAAGCGGTGGGCGGGCATCACGGCGGCGGCAGCGAGCAGATCATCGAGGTCCACCCGCGCCCCTTCCTCCTCCCACTGGCGGATCGACTCGCTGACCAGCCACATCCCGGCCACGTTCTTCAGGAAGCGCGTGGTGCCGTCGACCCCGCCCTCGTTCGTGAACCCGGCCTCGAGCGCAGCCTCGGAGGCGACGGGGGCACCGAGCTCGAGCCCGATCAGCGACCAGGTGCCCGAGGAGATGTACGCGACGGGGTGGGCGTCCTCCGCCGCGGGCACGGCGAGCACCGCCGAGGCGGTGTCGTGCGAGCCGACGGCGATCACCGGCACCTCCCCGATCCCGAGCCCGTCCGCGAGCTGCGGCAGCACCGTGCCCAGGCGCTCGCCGGGGGAGAGCAGCGGGGCCAGCAG
>CAZHSL010000547.1:0-2123 GCA_964535185.1 uncultured Corynebacterium sp. | reverse complement strand
GCGAGGGCCTGGCCGGAGGTGACGCCGAAGGTGCCGATGGCGACGGCGATGGCGAGCTCGAAGTTGTTGCCCGAGGCGGTGAACGCGACGGTCGTGGACTTGGCGTAATTCAGGCCGATCGCCCGTCCGAGCAGGAAGGACCCCAGGAACATGACCACGAAGTAGACCAGCAGCGGCAGGGCGATGCGGGCCACGTCTCCCGGGGCGGAGAGGATCGCGTCGCCTTGGAGAGCGAACAGCAGCACGATGGTGAACAGCAGCCCGTACAGCGCCCACGGGCCGATCTTCGGGAGGAACCGCTCCTCGTACCAGGCCCGCCCCTTCGCCTTCTCCCCGAGGACGCGGGTCAGGAACCCGGCGACCAGGGGGATCCCGAGGAAGATCAGCACGCTGAGGACGATCGCGCCGATCGAGAATTCGGCCGACGTGGTCGGCAGTCCTAGCCACGACGGCAGCGCCTGGAGGTAGAACCAGCCCAGGGCACCGAAGGCGATCACCTGGAAGACGGAGTTGATCGCGACCAGTACGGCGGCAGCTTCGCGGTCACCGCAGGCGAGGTCGTTCCAGATGAGCACCATCGCGATGCAGCGCGCGAGGCCGACGATGATCAGGCCGGTCCGGTACTCCGGCAGGTCGGCAAGGAAGATCCACGCGAGGCCGAACATGAGTGCCGGTCCGACGAGCCAGTTCAGCACCAGCGAGGTCACCAGCAGGCGTCGGTCAGCTCCGATTCTCTGGGTCTCGTCGTAGCGGACCTTCGCCAGGACCGGGTACATCATCACCAGCAGTCCGATCGCGATGGGGAGGGACACGGATCCGATCTTCACCGCCTCCAGTGCGGTGTTCAGGCCGGGGACGAACCGCCCCAGGAGGAGTCCCACGGCCATGGCGGCCAGGATCCATACCGGGAGCCAGCGATCGAGGAAGGACATCTCCTTCATCACGCGCGGCTGCTCCACATCCTTGGTGGTCGCACTCATCAGGGCTATGTTCCTTCCATCGACGGTTATCGATGCGTACGCTATGTTCCACATCGATGACTGTCAATGTAAGGTGAGGGCATGACCACGAGGACCGACGCCACAGCCACCGGACTCGCGGCGAGGACCGGCTCTGAGGAGTGCTGCTCGCTGTCCGCAGGTCCGGTCGACACCGTCGACGCCGAGCGGATCGCCACCCTGCTCAAGGCGCTGTCCGACCCCACGCGGCTCCGGCTCCTCTCCCACGTCGCCGCCCAGGGCTGTGAGTCGGTCTGCGCGTGCGATCTCACCGAGCCGCTCGGCATCAGTCAGCCCACCGTCAGCCACCACATGAAGAAGCTCGTCGACGCCGGCCTGCTCACGCGCGAGCAGAAGGGCCGCTGGGCCCACTACTCCGTCGTCCCGTCAGCCTTTGCCGAACTCCGCGCGTTCCTCGACATCGCCTGAAGCTCACCCCCGGCCGGGAGGCTCCCATGACCGCTCGCCTCAGCGTCTTGTTCGTCTGTGTCCACAACGCCGGTCGATCCCAGATGGCAGCCGGGTGGCTGAGAGAGCTCGCCGGGGACCGCATCGAGGTCCGCTCCGCCGGGTCTGCGCCCGCCGACTCGATCAACCCCGCAGCGGTGGAGGCCATGGCGGAGGTCGGCATCGAGATCTCCCACCAGAAGCCGAAGATCCTCACCCCCGAATCCGTCCAGGCCTCCGATGTGGTCATCACCATGGGATGCGGCGACGCCTGCCCCTACTACACCGGCAAGCGGTACGAGGACTGGAAACTCGAGGACCCAGCCGGCGAGGGCGTCGGGGAAGTCCGCCCGGTGCGCGATGAGATCCGTACCCGCATCGAGGAGCTCATCGGCAGCTTGCTGTCCCGCGAGCCACTCGACATTCCAGTCCAAGGTTGAGGAAAGCCGAGCGCACGTGTGACTAGGGCTTCTGGAGACACCATCCCCAAGGAGCAGATGCCGACTCGTCTCGAACACCTCTTGACAGCAACGCTGACAGCAACGCGATGGGACCCGTCGTGCTTCGGATAGCAGTACGAGCTCTCTGACCTGCTTGTACATGCTCTGCGGTCGATGCTCCGGCGGACTTTTAATCCGCGGGTCGAGGGTTCGATCCCCTCCGGGCCCACTGCTGGTC
>CAZHSL010000546.1:0-2127 GCA_964535185.1 uncultured Corynebacterium sp. | reverse complement strand
GTGGGTACCCTGGTGCCATGACCGCACAGCGCACACTCGTCCTGCTCAAGCCCGATGCCGTCCAGCGCGGCCTGCGAGGGGAGATCCTCCGCCGCATCGAGGCGAAGGGCTACGGGATCCTCGCCCTCACGCAGCGCACCGCGACCTCCGCGGAGCTCGCCGCCCACTACGCCGAGCACGAGGGCAAGCCCTTCTACCCCGGCCTGGTGGAATACATGGGCTCCGCCCCGCTGGTCGCCCTGGTCGTGGAGGGCGTGAACGTGATCCCCGGCTTCCGCTCCCTGGCCGGTGCCACCAACCCCACCGAGGCCGCCCCCGGCACCATCCGCGGCGATCTCGCCTGCGAGGACGACCTGCCCGTGATCCAGAACCTCGTGCACGGCTCGGACTCCGAGGAGTCCGCCGCTCGCGAGATCGCGATCTGGTTCCCCGAGCTCGGCTGATCCGGCACCCGCGCGCACGCGGTGAGGAGCGCCGCACGGCGCGCCTCACCCCGTGCGCGTCCCGGCGTGCAGAATATGGGGCATGGACCTGTCCCTCGCAGTCATCGCCTTCCTGGTCTTCGCCGTGCTGCTCGCGCTCGGGATCCTGCTCGCGGTGGCGCTGCCTCAGCTGAGGGCCTCGAGGGACGACGAGCACGACGTGCCCGCTGCGGATCGACGGCACACGTCCCGCACCGGACGCTGAGGGCACCGGGTCACGGGACCTCCCGGTGCGGAAGGCCGAGCAAAGCCGCCTACACTGACAGCCGACCTCGCCGCATCGTCGGCTTCCCCGACCCCGGAGGTGACCCGTGGATCCCGATGCCCTACTCGCCCTGATCGCCGGCAGCGGCGGCGGTGTGCTCGTGATCGGCGCCGGCGCCTGGGCGTACCTCCGCAGCCGAGGACGCAAGCGCCCCAGTGATGACACCACCCCCGCCGAGGGCACCTCCACGGACCCCGCCGGATCCGACGCGCAGCGCACCTCCACCGCCGTCAAGGAGCGCCCCGCCGCACCGACCTGGGGCGACACGCTCTCCGCCCCGGCACCTGCGAAGCCCGCGGCTCCCGCGGACGCGGAGACCACCGCTCCGGCCCCGTCCGCACCGGACCGGACCCCCGCCGAGGACGGAGCCCCTCACGGTGCTCCCTCCGCCGAAGCCTCCACCGCCGAGGCTCCCTTCGACCAGGAGACGGCCCCGGAGGCCGGTGTCGTCGAGGAGCCGCCGTCGGCCCAGCAGCCCGCGCCGACGCAGCAGCCGGTCGAACAGACCCCGTCGGCCGAGGCGGCGCAGCCGGCCGTCGAGGAGCCCTCCGCCCCGGCGGAGGAGCCGGCGCGCTCCGAGCCCGCAGAGGCCCGCCCGAGCACGGCCCCGGCGGTCGAGACCCCCGAGGCGCCGGGCGACCGCATGGTGCGCCTGCGCGAGCGGCTCTCCCGCTCCGGCGCCCTGGGCCGCGGCATCCTCACCCTCCTCACCCGCGGCTCCGGCGTGGACGAGGACACCTGGGACGAGATCGAGGAGACGCTGCTGATGGCGGACCTCGGCCCGGACGCCACCGACGAGATGCTCGAGAACCTCCGCACCCGCATCCAGGTGCTGGGCACCGATGATCCCGAGGTGGTGCGCGAGGCTCTGCGCGAGGAGCTCCTGGCCCTGGTCAACCCGGACCTGGACCGCCGCCTCGCGGCCACCCGCCGGGAGGCGCCGGACGGCGTCGAGGTCCCCTCCGTGCTGATGATGGTGGGCGTCAACGGCACCGGGAAGACCACCACCGTCGGCAAGCTCGCCCGCGTCCTGGTCGCCGCCGAGCGCATCGTCGTGCTCGGCGCCGCGGACACCTTCCGCGCCGCCGCCGCGGAGCAGCTGGCCACCTGGGGCTCCCGGGTGGGCGTGGACACCGTCCGCTCCGACCGCGACGGCGCGGACCCCGCCGCCGTCGCCTTCGATGCGGTCAAGGCCGGCATCGAGCAGGAGGTCGACGTGGTCATCATCGACACCGCCGGGCGCCTGCAGAACAAGAAGGGCCTGATGGACGAGCTCGGCAAGGTGCGCCGCGTCGCCGAGAAGGGTCTGCACGGCGACCAGGTCGCCGAGGTGCTGCTGGTCATCGACGCCACCACCGGCCAGAACGGCATGCAGCAGGC
>CAZHSL010000545.1:0-2128 GCA_964535185.1 uncultured Corynebacterium sp. | reverse complement strand
CCGCGCCGCGGCTGTTCCAGGTGTTCATCGCGACGTGGTGGTGGTAGCCGCCGGCGGCCGCGAACAGCGCGCCGGGGTGATTGCCGACGGTCACCTCGAAGCCGAGGGTGTCGATGTAGAACTGCCGAGCGGTGTCGATGTCGCCCACCTGCAGATGCACGTGGCCCACGATGCCGGGGTCGATGCCGGGATCGGCGGCGACGGCCTCGGTGAGGTGCTCGGCGAGGTAGGCGTTCGGGTCGATGTACAGCGAGTCCATGGCCACCTGGCCGCCCGACCACTGCCAGGTCTCGCGAGGCCGGTCCCAGTACAGCTCGATGCCGTTGCCCTCGGGGTCGGCGAAGTAGAACGCCTCGGACACCAGGTGGTCGCCGGTGCCGGAGAAGCGGGAGCGGGGATCCTGGGCGGCGCGCAGCACGGTGCCGGCGAGCGCCGCCCGGTCCTCGAACAGGAAGGCGGTGTGGAACAGGCCGGCCTGCCGCGGATCCACGGCGGGCAGGCCGGGGGTGGCCACGAGCCGCACGAAGGGGATCCCGCCGCGGCCGAGCACCCGGTGCACCTCGCCGTCGACGCGGGCCCGCTCCTCGATCGGCTGCAGTGCGAGGGCGTTCTCGTAGTAGGAGCTCATCAGCTCGAGGTCGCCGACGCGCAGCGTGACGGCATCCATGGCGAGGTCGCCGGAGAGGTGCTGCTCGCTCGCGGCGGCGCTCGGGGCGGCGGGCGTGGCGAGGGTCGAGGCGGTCATGGCGGGCCTTTCGGTCGGCGGGTGATGGCCCCATTCTGCCGACATCTGATTCATTTTTCAACCATCAGATCCTGTGCGGTGCCTCATCCGCCGCCCGCGGGGTCCCGTGCGCGAGGCTCAGCGCACAGCGCTCAGCGCGCGGCGAGCTGTCGGGCCCGCTCCCGCACCGCGGCGCGGGACTCCGCCGTGGTGGCGACGTCCCGGATGACGCTCGCCATCGCGACCGCGGCGTCGTCCATCAGGCGGTATCCCTCCGCGGAGTCGGCGTGCTCGGCGAACTCGCGGGTGTGCAGGGCGCCGCCGGCGCCGGTGATGCCGACGAAGGGGTGCAGCGAGGGCACCCGCTGGGACACGTTGCCCATGTCGGTGGAGGCGGCGATGATGCCGAGCGATCCGTTCAGCGGCCTCCCCCGCCGCCGCATCGCCGCGTTCCAGGCCGCGCCGAGCACCTCGTCCTGCAGCAGCGGCTCGTAGGCGGGCTCCGTGGTCGCGATCTCGAGGGTGGTGCCGGTGGCCAGCGCCGCCCCTTCGAAGCAGGCGAACAGCTGCCGGCGCAGCGTCTCGAACTCCGGCATGGTCAGCGCCCTGCACTCGAGGTCGATCATCGCGGTGTCAGGGATGATGTTGGTGACCCCGGACTGCTGCGGCACCAGGGCGAGGCGCTGGCCGTCCCTGATCCGCTGGCGCAGCAGGCCGGCGGCCACCTGGGCGAGCACGGCCGCGTCGTTCGCGTTGATCCCGTCGGCCGGGTTCGCGGCGGCGTGGGCGCCGCGGCCGGTGAACGTGGCGCGCCAGCGGCCGACGGCCTGGCTGGTGGAGCCGAGCACGTCGTAGGTATCGGTGTGCGGCGTGGGGTGGCACATCAGGGACAGGTGCACCCCGTCGAAGACGCCGCGGTCGATGAGCAGCTGCTTGCCGCCGCCGTGCTCCTCGGCGGGCGTGCCGATCACCTGGAGGGTGAGGTCGAGCTCCGGGACCTGCTCGGCGAGCGCGAGGGCCGCGCCGAGGGAGGCGCCGGCGATGAGGTTGTGGCCGCAGCCGTGGCCGATGCCGGGCAGCGCGTCGTACTCGACGCACAGCGCAGCGACCAGGGATCCGGTGCCGACGGTGGCGCGGAAGGCGGTGGGGAGGTCGGCGAGGCCGCGCTCGAGGGTGAAGCCGGCGCCCTCCAGCAGGTCCGCGCAGCGATCGTGGGCGCGGTGCTCCTCGAAGGCCGTCTCGGGATCGGCGTGGATCGCGCGGGCCAGGGCGTGCACCTCGGCGCGGCAGGAGTCGTAGGCGGCGAGGAGGTCGGCGTCATCGGTCACAGCACGATCCTGCCACGCGGCCTCGCCCGGGGCGGGCCGGTCGACGAGCAGGCGGGCCGACGGGCGCGTCGGCCGA
>CAZHSL010000544.1:0-2133 GCA_964535185.1 uncultured Corynebacterium sp. | reverse complement strand
GGGGAGTCCGGCTGCGGCAAGACCACCCTCGCCTACGGCCTGAACCAGCTGCACCGGCCCCCGGCCCGCATCACCAGCGGGGCGGTCACCTTCCACGACCGCACGGACGGCTCCGAGGTGGACGTCCTGGCGCTGGAGGGCGCCGCGCTGCGCACCTTCCGCTGGTCGAAGGTCGCGATGGTGTTCCAGGGGGCCATGAACTCACTGAACCCCGTGCTGAACGTCCGCGCCCAGCTCGCCGACGTGCTGACCACGCACCGGCCCCAGATGGACCGGGCCGAGCGCCGCCGTCGCGGCGAGGAGCTGCTGGAGCTGGTGGGGGTGGAGCGCAGCCGCATCGACGCCTTCCCCCACGAGCTCTCCGGCGGCATGCGCCAGCGCGTGATGATCGCGATGGCGCTGGCCCTGGACCCGCAGCTGATGATCATGGACGAGCCCACCACCGCCCTGGACGTCGTGGTCCAGCGCGAGATCCTCCAGGAGGTGCTGCGGCTGCGCAAGGAGCTCGGCTTCGCGGTCGTGTTCATCACCCACGACCTGCCGATGCTGCTGGAGATCTCCGACCGGATCGCCGTGATGAAGGCGGGGCGGATCGTCGAGATCGAGACCGCCGAGAACCTCTACTTCGAGCCGAAGGACCCCTACACCCAGCGCCTGCTGGGCTCCTTCCCCTCCCTGACCGGGGAGGCCGGGGACTTCGTGCGCGCCGGCTTCGGCGAGGACCAGCACGCCGCACCGCACTCCGACCGGGAGGCCACCGCATGACCACTCTGACCGTCACCGACCTGCACAAGTCCTACCGGCTGCGCAGCGGAGCCCGCTTCTCCACCCTGCAGGCAGTCAAGGGCGTCGATCTCGAGCTGCGGCCCGGCCGCACCGTGGCCCTGGTGGGCCAGTCCGGCTCCGGGAAGTCCACCATCGCCAAGATCCTCGCCCAGCTGGAGAAGCCCACCTCGGGCACGATCACGCTGGACGGCGAACCGATCGGCACCCGCGGCAAGGGCCTGGCCCACTACCGCGACCACGTCCAGATGGTGTTCCAGGACCCCTTCGCCTCCCTGAACCCCTTCCACAGCATCGGCCACCACATCGAACGGCCCCTGCTGCTGCACGGCCGGGCCACCCGCGCCGACGTGCGGGAGAAGGTGTGCGAGATGCTCGAGCGGGTCAACCTCAGCCCCGCCGAGAGCTTCATCGACCGCAGCCCCCACGAGCTCTCCGGCGGGCAGCGCCAGCGCGTGGCGATCGCCCGGGCGCTCGCCCCCGGTCCCACGGTGCTGATCGCCGACGAGCCGGTCTCGATGCTGGACGTCTCCATCCGCCTGGGCGTGCTGAACCTGCTGGCCCGCCTGCAGCGCGAGGAGAACCTCGCGATGCTCTACATCACCCACGACCTCGCCACCGCCCGGCACTTCTCCGACGAGATCCTGGTGATGTACCGCGGCGAAGTCGTCGAGCGCGGCGACGCCGACCAGGTCATCCTCGACCCCCAGGCGGAGTTCACCAAGCAGCTGCTGGTCGCCGCGCCCGAACCCGGCAACAACCCCCGCTTCCTCGCCGAGGCCCAGCGCCGCGGCGTGCCCATGCCCGACCATCTCGCCCTCGCCGAGGAGAACGCGTGACCCCGACCCGCACCCCCGCCCGTCGCCCCCTGCACGAGGGCTGGCACCTGACCATCACCGACGGGCCCGCCCCCGTCGCCGTCCGCGACGTGCCCGCCACCGTGCCCGGCACCCTGATCACCGACCTGCACGCCGCCGGGCTGATCGAGGACCCGTACCTGGACCGCAACGAGCACGACCTGGCCTGGACGGGCGAGTGCGACGTCACCTACGCCACGCGCTTCGACTGGAGGGCGACGGGAGCGGACCGGGTCGACCTGGTCGCCGACTCCCTCGACACCGCCGCCACCGTGGTGCTCAACGGCCACCGGATCGCCGAGGTGCAGAACCAGCACCGCTCCTGGCGCTTCGACATCACCGCCGCGCTCCGCGAGGGGGAGAACCGGCTCGAGATCCGCTTCGCCTCCCCGCTGCGCACCGCCCGCCAGAACCAGCAGGTGCTCGGGACGCTGCCGGTCACCGGCAACGACCTGCCCTACAACGCGATCCGCAAGATGGCCTGCAACTTCGG
>CAZHSL010000543.1:0-2144 GCA_964535185.1 uncultured Corynebacterium sp. | reverse complement strand
TCGTCAACATCGGGCCCGACGGGCAGGAGTACGCCTTCCACGGCAGCTTCCACGACGTCACCGACGACCGCATCGTCCAGACGTTCACCTTCGACGGCTGGCCCGAGGAGGTCTCGCTCGAGACTCTGCGCGTCGAGGACCTCGGCGGCGGCTGGGCCCGACTGCACGCCACCTCCCTGTTCGGCTCCTTCGAGGCGCGCGGCCAGATGCTCGGCAGCGACATGGAGGTGGGCGTCCACGAGGGCTACGCCGCGCTCGATGCGCTGCTGGCCGACGGGACCGTGGGCTGAGGGCCCCATCGCCCTGCCGCCGCAGGTCGTCGCGGCCCTCCCGGCGGGGGCGCGGGAGCGGGGTCAGTCCGACGGATCCGCTCCGGGGCCCTCGCCGTGGTCGAGCAGCACGCGCAGCGCGGCGCGCAGGTCCGGGCTGTCCTGGATCGTGATCTCCTGCGTGCACACGCCGTGTCGCCCCAGCCGCAGGGTGAGCAGGGGGCCGACGGCGGAACGGGTGTGCCGCACCCCGAGCAGCGCCGGTGCGCTGTCCGGGCCCAGCAGCAGCTCGTCCCCCTCCGCTGAGCGTGCCTCGCCGGCACGCAGGTGCAGGCCGTGTTCGCGGCACACCTCGAACACAGCCGATCCCTGCTCGTGCCATTCCTGCGGCGGCGCCCGGCAGCCGCGCACCTGGCAGTGCGTCGGGAAGGAGGAGAGCGGAATGCCGTGGTCAGTCACTGCACGCCTCCTCCGCTGCTCGCCGTGTGTGCACCGTACGCCCGACACCCCGGAGCACGTCGAGGGAACCGACCGCTCGGACCCTTTCGGTCGGCGGTCGGGGCGGCGCGATCGGCCGACGGGCGCCGCCGCTCGGCGAGGGTCGTCAGGCTGCGCGACGACGGCGTACGGGCGTCGTGCATCCCCTCCGTGCAGCGCTGCGCCGAAAGCGCCATGATCGGCTCCGTGAAGGGCTGATCTGTGAGGGCTCACGCGCCCACGGACCGGAGCGTCTCCAGGAGGATCCATGACCGACCCGACCGCCCGCACCGCGGCGGCTCGCGAGCACCTGCGCGAGCTGCTCGGGCTCGATATCGCCGATGCCCGGCAGGGACGGCTCGCGCAGCTCCCCTCCGCCCCGGGCGGAGCGGAGCCGACCGAGGTCCAGGTGGTCACGCCCGACGGCACCGGTATCCCCGCTTTCCTGCTCCGCCCCGACCCGGCGCTCGCCACCGGTGCCGGGGTGGTGCTCGTGGCGGGGCACGGCCGCGGCATCGACGATCTGGTGCGCACCGATCCGGTCGACGGCTACCACGACGGCCTGGCCCACAAACTGGTCCGGGCCGGGCTGACGGTGCTGTGCCCGGAGATGCTCAGCTTCGGCAGGCGGCGCTTCCCCCGCCCGGAGGGCGCCCCTGCGTACGAGCCCGCGGAGAACTCCTGCGGCATCGACGCGGCGCGTGAGCTGCTGCACGGCCGGCCGCTGATGGGACGACGGGCGGCTGATGCGCGCGCCGCGGTGCAGGCGCTGCGGCAGCTGCCCGGCGTCGACCCGGAGCGGGTGGCGGTGGCGGGCGGCTCCGGGGGAGGGGCGGTCTCGCTGCTGCTCGCGGCCGCGGATCCGTCGATCGCCGCTGCCCTGGTCGCGACCTATTTCTGCACCTTCGAGGCGAGCCTCTGCTCGCTCCGGCACTGCCCCTGCAACATCATCCCCGGGGTGCTGCCCGAGTTCGAGATGGCGGACATCGCCGCCCTCGTCGCCCCGCGGCCGCTCGTGATCGAGGCCGGCGCGCAGGACCACATCTTCCCGATCGAGGCGACCCGGGCCGCCTTCTCCCGTCTCGCGCCGGCCTGGGAGGCGCACGGCGCCGTCCCGCCCGAACTCGTCGTCACCGACGGCGGGCACGCCTTCCGTGCCGGACGCTCGCTGGAGGCATTTCTCGAGCATCTGGGCTGAGCAAGCGGGGGCATCGCCCGTCGGCCCTGGTGGGAGCGCAGAACCCGGCGTGCGGGCGGGTCGCCGGCCGCATTCCGGGCTTCCTGTCCGGGCGTGACAAAGGTGGTGGTTTCGCGCCGGGGTGCGGCGATGTGGCCTCTCCTGCCGTACGTTTGTGGGGTGGACGCCGCTGCGACCGCTGAGTCGCGCGCGCCATCACA
>CAZHSL010000542.1:0-2146 GCA_964535185.1 uncultured Corynebacterium sp. | reverse complement strand
CTATTACGGGATCCTCAAGGCCGGCGCGGTGGTGGTGCCGCTGAACGTGCTGAACAAGTCGCGGGAGGTGACCTACTACCTCGACGACGCCGAGGTCTCCGTCGTCCTCGCGTTCGAGGGCAGCGAGGAGCTCCCCATCGCTCGGCACGTCGTCGAGGGGGCGCGCGCCGCCGCCCGGCCGCCGCAGGTCGTGCTGCTCACCGCCGACCCGCAGGCCGAGAGCCCCTACGAGGGCGTGCCCACCCTCTCCGCCGCCGTCGCCGATCTGCCGGGCCGCTTCGAGACGGTGCAGCGCCGGGAGACGGACACCGCCGTCGTGCTCTACACCTCCGGCACCACCGGGCGCCCCAAGGGCGCCGAGCTCAGCCATTCCAACCAGGTGATGAACGCGCTGACCTGCAACCGCCTGTTCGGCTCCGTCCCCGGCGAGGACACCCACCTGGTGGCCCTGCCGCTGTTCCACACCTTCGGGGCCACCGTGAACCTCAACGCCGGCTTCTCCATGGGGGCCACGCTGGTGCTGCTGCCCCGCTTCGAGCCCCGCCAGGCGCTCGAGGCGCTGCGGGCCCATCGCGTGAGCGTCTTCGCGGGCGTGCCCACCATGTGGTGGGCCCTGCTGCGGCTGCTCACCGACGGCGAGGCCGAGGCCGGGGACCTCGCCGACCACCTGCGGCTCGGCATCTCCGGCGGCTCGGCGCTGCCGCTCGAGATCCTGCGCGGCGTCCACGACGTGCTCGGCATCTCGATCATGGAGGGCTACGGCCTCTCCGAGACCTCACCGGTGGCGAGCTTCTCCCTCGCGGATCGTCCGCGGCCGGGATCCATCGGCCTGCCGGTCTGGGGCGTGGAGATGGACCTCATCGACCCGGCGGATCCGGACTGGGCCCGCATCACCGAGCCCGGAGCGATCGGCGAGATCGTGGTGCGCGGGCACAACATCATGACCGGTTACCTGCGCCGCCCCGAGGAGACCGCCGCCGCGCTCCGCGACGGCTGGTTCCGCACCGGCGACCTGGGACGACGGGACGAGGACGGGTTCTACTTCGTGGTGGACCGGTCCAAGGACATGATCGTGCGCGGCGGCTACAACGTGTATCCGCGGGAGGTGGAGGAGGTGCTGCTCGGCCATGAGCAGGTCTCCCTCGCCGCCGTGGTCGGCGTGCCGCACGAGCGGCTGGGCGAAGAGGTCCGGGCCCACGTGATCCTCGAGCAGGGTGCCACGATCACGCCCGAGCAGCTGCGGGACTGGGCCAGGGAGCAGATGGCGGAGTACAAGTATCCGCGCGAGATCGTCATCGAGGAGGCGCTGCCGATGACCTCCACCGGCAAGATCCTCAAGCGCGAGCTGCGCTGAGCTGCGAGCGCCGGGCCGCGGCCATGGGGAACGGCCCGCCGGACGCGCTGTCCGACGGGCCGTCCCGGTGCTCACGGGGAGAGCGGTTCAGCGGCCGCGCCCCGAGGAGAACGCGGCGAGACCGCCGGAGCGGCCCTCCGAGCTCGAGGTCGAGTAGCTGGTGGTGGACCCGCCCTGGCGACCTCCCGAGCGGCCCCGGCCCTGGCCGGAGCGACCGCGTCCCCCGGACCGGGAGCCGGCGCCGACCTGCTCGCGACGGCCCGACTGGCCGTCCTGGCCGCTCCGGCGACCGCCCTGGCCCTCGCCGCCGCGGCCCTGTCCGGCCGGACGGCCCCCGCGGCCGCGACCGCGACCGCCGCCGCGCCGGCCCTCCAGGCGCGCCTGGTCGACGGGCGGCTCGGGCTGGCGCGGCTCGTGGGTCTCGACGCGCTCGCCGGGAGCGAGCTGGGCGAGCACGGGGCTCGAGGCCGTGACCGACTCGTGGTGCACGGGCCGGATGCCGGCCTTGCGCATCAGGTCGCTCACGTCGCGCTTCTGCTCGGGCGTCTGCACGGTGATGACGGTGCCGGACTCGCCGGCGCGGGCGGTACGGCCGGAACGGTGCAGGTACGCCTTGTGCTCCACGGGCGGATCGGCGTGGACCACCAGGGCCACCTCGTCCACGTGGATGCCGCGGGCGGCGATGTCGGTGCACACCATCGTCGTCGCGGTGCCGGAGCCGAAGGCCTCGAGGTTCCGGGTGCGGGCGTTCTGGGAGAGGTTGCCGTGCAGGTCCACCGCGTCCACGCCGCG
>CAZHSL010000541.1:0-2147 GCA_964535185.1 uncultured Corynebacterium sp. | reverse complement strand
GGCGCTGCGCACCGTGATCCGGCACTGGAGCACCCTGCTCCCCGAGGACATCGACATCGTCATCGGCACCGAGGCGCGCGGCTTCGTGCTCGGCGCCCCGCTGGCCTACGAGATCGGCGCCGGCTTCGTCCCCGTGCGCAAGGCCGGGAAGCTGCCGGGAGAGCCCGCCGGGCTGACCTACGACCTCGAGTACGGCAGCGCGCGGATCGAGATCCCGCAGGACTCCTTCCCGGCGGGAGCCCGTGTGCTGATGGTCGACGACCTCCTGGCCACCGGCGGGACCGCGGCGGCCACGCTGGAGCTCGCCCGACGCTTCGACGTCGACGTGCTCGGCGCCACGTTCCTCATCGAGCTCGTCGGCCTCGGGGGCCGTGACCGGCTGCCCGGCACGGAGATCACGACGGTCTGGCAGATCGAGGACTGAGCCCGTCCGGCCCCCGACGCCCCGCCGTGGGACGACGTCCTGCCGCGTGGTGACCCGCGCGTAGACTGGTCCCCTCAGCCAGGAGGTGTCCATGCCGCAGGAGCCAGCGTCCCCGCCCTCGAAGGCCTCCGCCCCGACCGGCGGCCCGCGCAGCGCGCCGCCCGACGTCTCGACGCCCCGGTCCCCGTCGCAGGCCCCGCGCCGCAGCCGCTCGCGGCTGTCATTCTTCTCCTCGCGCGCCGGCACCGCGGTGGACCCGCTGCTGGCCCCGCTGCTGGAGACCATGACGGCGATCAGCCCGAAGGAGAGCCCGGAGCTCGTCCGTCGCGCGTACACCGTGGCGGAGCAGGCGCATCGCGGCCAGACCCGCCGCAGCGGCGACCCGTACATCACCCATCCGGTCTCGGTCGCGATGATCCTCGCGGAGCTGGGGTCGCCGGCCGAGGTCATCGCCGCCGCGCTCCTGCACGACACGGTCGAGGACACCGACTACTCCCTGGAGAGGCTGCGCAGCGAGTTCGGCGAGGTGATCGCCGTGATGGTCGACGGCGTCACCAAGCTCGACAAGGTCACCTACGGGGAGGCCGCCCAGGCCGAGACGGTCCGCAAGATGATCGTGGCGATGAGCCGCGACGTGCGGGTGCTGCTGATCAAGCTCGCGGACCGGCTGCACAACGCACGGACGTGGAAGTACGTCCCCGCCGCGTCCGCGGAGCGGAAGGCCAAGGAGACGCTCGAGATCTACGCCCCGCTCGCGCACCGGCTGGGCCTGAACACGATGAAGTGGGAGCTCGAGGACCGCTCCTTCCAGGTGCTGTACCCGAAGGTGTACGAGGAGATCGTTTCCCTGGTCGCGCAGCACGCCCCGGCGCGGGAGCAGTACCTCACCACCGTCTCCACCCAGATCAACGAGGATCTGCGGAAGGCGAAGATCAAGGCCGAGGTGACGGGCAGGCCCAAGCACTACTACTCGATCTACCAGAAGATGATCGTGCGGGGCCGGGACTTCTCCGACATCTACGACCTCGTCGGGGTGCGCGTGCTGGTGGACACCGTCCGGGACTGCTACGGCGTGCTGGGCACGTTGCATGCCCGCTGGTCGCCGGTGCAGGGGCGCTTCAAGGACTACATCGCGCTGCCGAAGTTCAACCTCTACCAGTCGCTGCACACCACGGTGATCGGGCCCACCGGGAAACCGGTCGAGATCCAGATCCGCACCCGGGAGATGCACCGGCGGGCGGAGTACGGCGTCGCCGCGCACTGGAAGTACAAGGCGATGGCCGGCAGCCAGAGCGGCGGGGACGGCGGCGCGGGCAGCAACGACGCGGCGTGGCTGCGTCAGCTCATGGACTGGCAGAAGGAGACCACGGACTCGGGGGAGTTCCTGGACTCGCTGCGCTTCGAGATCAATACCCAGGAGGTGTACGTCTTCACCCCGAAGGGGGACGTGCTGGCGCTGCCGCAGGGCGCGACCCCGGTGGACTTCGCCTACTCCGTGCACACCGAGGTGGGTCACCGCACCATCGGAGCCCGCGTCAACGGCCGCCTCGTCTCCCTCGAGTCGCCGCTGTCCACCGGCGACGTGGTGGAGGTGTTCACCTCGAAGTCCCCCGACGCCGGGCCGAGCCGCGACTGGCTCGGCTTCGTGAAGTCCCCCCGTGCGCGCAGCAAGATCCGCCACTGGTTCTCGAAGGAGCGCCGCGAGGAGGCGCTCGAGAAGGGC
>CAZHSL010000540.1:0-2149 GCA_964535185.1 uncultured Corynebacterium sp. | reverse complement strand
CGCGACCACGACGGCACGCCGATCAAGCTCTCCGACGTCGCGATGAACTCGATCTTCCACGTGATGCCCGAGGGCCTCACGGCCGAGACGCCGCACCACCTCGAGGAGCGTGCGAAGGCCGCTGCGGTGATCGTGCGCTTCGACCCGAAGCTCTCCAAGAACGAGGAGAGCGCCTCGATGGGCATCGACGGCATCCTCGCCTTCTCGAAGATCTGCACCCACGTCGGCTGCCCGGTGGCTCTCTACGAGCAGCAGACCCACCACATGCTCTGCCCGTGCCACCAGTCCACCTTCGACGTCACCGACGGTGCCAAGGTGATCTTCGGCCCGGCCCACCGCCCGCTCCCCCAGCTGCCGATCGAAGTGGACGACGAGGGATACCTCATCGCCCCCGGCGACTTCACCGAGCCGATCGGGCCCAGCTTCTGGAACATCCACAAGGACAAGCCCATGTCCGATTCGCCCAAGGACAAGTGATCCCGTGACGACCACGACTCCCAGCACCCGGAAGCCGGCTCGCGGCGACGGTGAAGGCTCCCGCGTGTACAAGCTCGGCGCGGTGGGCGGCGATTGGCTCGACCAGCGCGTCGCAGGCGGCGGCTTCGTCAGGTTCATCGCCCGCAAGATCTTCCCCGACCACTGGTCGTTCATGTTCGGCGAGGTCGCGCTCTACAGCTTCGTGATCCTCCTGATCTCGGGCACCTTCCTCACCATGTTCTTCGACCCCTCCATGGAGGAGGTCGTCTACAACGGCCCCTACGAGGCGCTGCAGGGCATGACCATGTCCCGCGCCTACGAGTCCGTGCTGGAGATCTCCTTCGAGCTCCGCAGCGGCCTGCTGTTCCGGCAGATGCACCACTGGGCGGCGCTCGTGTTCATGGTCGCCGTCTTCGTGCACATGTTCCGCGTGTTCTTCACCGGTGCGTTCCGCAAGCCGCGCGAGCTGAACTGGCTGGTGGGCTTCTCGCTCATGGTCCTGGGCATGGTCGCCGGCTTCTCCGGCTACTCCCTGCCTGACGACGTCCTCTCCGGCAACGGCGTGCGCATCATCGACGGCCTGCTCAAGGCGATGCCGATCGTCGGCACCTACCTGTCGATGCTGCTGTTCGGGGGCGAGTTCCCGGGCACCGACATCATCCCGCGGCTGTTCACGATCCACATCCTGCTCGTGCCCGCCATGATCCTGGGCCTCATCGGCATCCACCTGGTGCTGCTGGTGCTGCACAAGCACACGCAGTACCCCGGACCGGGCCGCACGGAGCGCAACGTGGTCGGCTTCCCGGTGTTCCCGGTGTACGCGGCCAAGGCCGGCGGCTTCTTCTTCCTGGTCTTCGGCATCATCACGCTGATCTCGGCGACGACCTCGATCAACGCGGTCTGGGTGTACGGCCCCTACGACCCCTCCCCCGTCTCCGCCGGTTCGCAGCCGGACTGGTACATGCTCTGGACCGACGGCGGCCTCCGCCTGATCCCGGGCTGGGAGTCCACGATCTTCGGCTACGTGCTGTCGTGGAACATGCTGATCCCCTTCGCGGTGTACGGCCTGCTGCTGGCGTCCCTCGCCCTGTACCCGTTCATCGAGGCGTGGGTGACCGGTGACGATCGTGAGCACCACCTGAACGACCTGCCCTACAACGCGCCCGTCCGCACCGGCCTCGGCGTCGCCTGGATCATGGTCTACCTGATCCTGGCGCTGGCGGCGACGAACGACCTGATCGCGATCGCTCTGGATCTGTCGATCAACGACCTCACGTGGGCGTTCCGCATCGGCATCTTCGTCGCCCCGGTGCTGGCCTTCTTCATCACCAAGCGGCTGTGCCTGTCGATCCAGCGCCAGAAGCGGCAGAAGGCGCTCCACGGCGAGGAGACCTCGCGGGTGGTCCGCACGGGCAGCGGCGAGATGCTGGAGATCCATGCTCCGCTGAGCGACTACGACCGCTGGATCCTGGTGCAGCACGACGACTACCGTCCGCTCGCCGCGGGCAAGGGCGTCTCCTCGCTCCGTGCGAAGGCGACCAGCTTCTTCTTCAAGGACCGCATCGAGCCGGTCACCCCGGCCGAGCTGCGGGCGGCGCTCGAGCACGCCGGTCACGAGAAGCACGTCATCGACGAGGCGACCGGCGGCGACTACCGCACCCCGGCCGAGAAG
>CAZHSL010000539.1:0-2159 GCA_964535185.1 uncultured Corynebacterium sp. | reverse complement strand
CTGATCGGGGCCGCCTTCCTCGCCGGCTGGGTGGATGCGGTGGTGGGCGGCGGTGGGCTGATCCAGCTGCCCGCGCTGCTGACGGCGCTGCCTGCGGACACCTCCACCGGGGCGGTGCTGGGGACGAACAAGGTCGCCTCCGCGGCCGGGACCGCGGTGTCGTCCTGGACCTACGTCCGCCGGATCATGCCGGTCGCCGCCACCGCGGTGCCGCTGGTCGTGTGTGCGCTGTTCGGCAGCGCAGCCGGGGCGGGCCTGGCCACCTTCATCCCCAAGCCGTGGCTCTCCCCCGTCGTGCTGGCCGCGCTGCTGGCGGTCGGCGCCTACACGCTGCTGCGCCCGTCGATGGGGCTCGAGCACGCGCCCCGGCACAGCGGCCGCGCCCATCTGCTGCGCTCCGGCGGGATCGGCGGTGTGATCGGGGTGTACGACGGGATCCTCGGCCCCGGCACCGGGAGCTTCTTCCTCATCGCGATGGTCGCCCTGCTGGGGTACGGGTTCCTCGAGGCGAGCGTGCACGCGAAGCTCGCGAACCTGACCACCAATGTCGGGGCGCTGCTGGTCTTCGGGGTGCAGGGCGAGGTGTGGTGGCTGCTGGGCGGGGCGATGGCGATCGCGAACGTGCTGGGCGGTTATCTGGGGGCGCGGCTCGCGCTCCGACTCGGCTCCGGGTTCGTGCGCGGGGTGTTCCTGGCCGCCACCGGCGCGCTCGCGCTGCGCCTGGCCGTCGACTCCGTGGCACTGCTCACATGAGGTCGGTGCCGGGGCGGGAATAGGCCTGTCAGCGACCTCGTTGCACTGGACGTCACCGCATGCCGCGCCCGCGGCCCGTCGCCCTGGAGGTCATGATGGATCCGACGACCCTGTTCAGCTACGAGCGCCACGTCGACTCGCGCTCCCTGCACGGGCGGACCCTGCTCGTCACCCTCGGCGCCTACAGCGACGCGGGCGACGCCCAACAGCTGATCGACGACCAGCTGCTCAACGCCCTGTCCAGCCGCGTCGTCGGACGCCTGGACATGGACCAGGTCTACGACTACGCGGGACGCCGCCCCGAGGTGACCCTCCAGCTCGACCACTTCACCGACTACGAGAAGCCGGAGATCCTGCTGCACGAGGTCACCGCCGCCGATGGCGAGACCTTCTTCCTGCTCACCGGGCCCGAGCCGTCGTTCCAGTGGGAGCGGGTGGCCAGCGCCCTGCAGATCGTGGTGGAGCAGCTCGGCATCGAGCGCACCCTGCTGCTGCAGGGCTTCCCGGCCCCGGTCCCCCACACCCGGGAGCTGCCGGTGACGCGCTTCGCCGGGAATCCGGACTCGATCAGCGTGCGCCGCACCATGCCGGGCACCTTCCGGCTGCGCGCGCCGTTCACCGCGCTGCTGACGATGCGGCTGGCCGAGCGCGGTCACGAGGTGGTGGGGCTGACGGTGCACGTGCCCCAGTACCTGCACGAGATGAGCTACCCGGACGCGGCGCTCGCCCTCCTCGGCGCGATCACCGAGGAGCGGGGGCCGCAGCTGCCGATCGAGTCCCTCGAGGCGCAGGCGGGCCCGGTGCGCGAGGCGGTCTCCGCCCAGATCGATGCCCAGCCGGCGCTGCAGGAGATGGTCAGCGGTCTGGAGGCGCGCTTCGACCGGATGATCACCTCCGGGGCCGGCGCGGAGGTCCCCACGGCCGATGCGATCGCCGCCGAGGTCGAGCAGTACCTGGCGAGCTTCGAGCAGGAGGACGGCGGGGCCGGCCAGGGCGAGGACACCGGGGAACCGGACGGACCCACCCCGCCGCCGTCTGCGAGCTGAGCACCTGCGGGTCCTGCCTCAGCGCAGCGCGACCCGCCCGTGGCGCTCCTCGACCGGCAGCGCCGGATCCACCACGGCCGTGACCTGGATCCCCGTGAGCGTCACGTTCCCCGCCAGGGTGGTCATGAAGGCGGTGTCGGCCGCGTCCTGACCGGTCGCGATCCGCATCATCGAGGCACGCGGCGCCAGACGGGTCGCATCGACCATCAGCCACCGGCCCTCGACGAGCGCCTCGACCACCAGGTGGAAGTCCATCGGGCTCAGGCCCGGGGCGTACACCGAGGAGCAGCGTGCCGGGATCCCGCCGGCGCGCAGCAGCGTCGCGGTCAGATGGGCGTAGTCCCGGCACACGCCCTGGCG
>CAZHSL010000538.1:0-2169 GCA_964535185.1 uncultured Corynebacterium sp. | reverse complement strand
GTGTCGGTGTCGTCGATCTCGATGAGGTGGCCGGGCTGGCCGGTGCCGGCGATGTTGAAGAACCCGGTGCGGTCCGAGACGCGGGAGGCCTGCTGCATGTTGTGGGTCACGATCACGATCGTGTACTCCTGCTTGAGCTCATGGATCAGGTCCTCGATCGCGAGGGTCGAGATCGGGTCCAGCGCCGAGCAGGGCTCGTCCATCAGCACCACCTCGGGCTGGACGGCGATCGTGCGGGCGATGCACAGACGCTGCTGCTGGCCGCCGGACAGGCCCATGCCGGGCTTGTCGAGGCGGTCCTTGACCTCGTTCCAGAGGTTCGCGCCCCGCAGCGCCTGCTCCATGAGCTCGTCCCCCGCGGCGCGGGACATGCGGCGGCTGTTGAGCTTGACGCCGGCCAGCACGTTGTCGCGGATCGACATGGTGGGGAACGGGTTCGCCTTCTGGAACACCATGCCCACGCGGCGGCGCACGTTGACCGGGTCGACCTTCGGGTCGTAGATGTCCTGTCCGTCGATCTCCACCCTGCCCTTGGCGTACGCGCCGGGGATGACCTCGTGCATGCGGTTCAGGGTGCGCAGGAAGGTGGACTTCCCGCAGCCGGAGGGGCCGATGAGGGCGGTCACCGAGCGGGGGCGGATCTGGACGTCGACGCCCTCCACGGCGAGGAAGTCCCCGTAGAAGATGTCGAGATCCTCGACGTTGATGGGCTGAGGGGCTGCCATCGGGAGTCCTTTCGGGGTGGGGCGTGGGCTCAGCGGCTGAGCTTGGGGGAGAAGTAGTGGCTGATCAGCCGCGCGACGATGTTGAGCACCATCACGATGACGATCAGGGTGAAGGCGGCCGCCCAGGCGCGGTCGATGTTCGTCGCGATCGAGCAGGCGTACACCTCCTGGGTGATGGGGTTGGTGACCGTCTCGCTCATGCAGTTCGCGCTGCCGGCCCGGTACTGCTGGTTGATGAAGGTGGGCAGGGTCGCCATCCGTCCGTCGAACATGTTCCAGTTCACCGAGGTCACCATGCCCACCGTGAGCAGCAGCGGTGCGGTCTCGCCGATCACGCGGGCGATCGCGAGGGTGATGCCGGTGGTCAGGCCGGCGATCGCGGTGCGCAGCACCACCTTGACGATGGTGAGCCACTTGGGCACGCCGAGCGCGTAGGCGGCCTCGCGCAGGTCCATCGGGACCAGGCGCAGCATCTCCTCGCTGTTGCGCACCACGGTGGGGATCATCAGCAGGCTCAGTGCGACCGCGCCCATGATGCCCATGCGCACGCTGTCGTCCGGCATGAGGGCGATGAACAGGGCCAGGCCGAACAGGCCCGCCACGATCGAGGGGATGCCGGTCATGACGTCCACGAGGAAGGTGACGCCGGTGCCGAGGGTCCGCTTCCAGCCGTGGTCGGCGTACTCGACGAGGAAGATGGCGGTGAACAGGCCCACCGGGATCGAGATGAGCGAGGCCCACAGGGTGATCAGCAGGGTCCCCACCGCGGCGTGGAACACGCCGCCCGCGTCGGCGCCGCCGATGATCCCGGACATGTCCGAGGTCCAGAAGTCCAGCGGCGCGGGCTTCGCCGCGATCGCGCGGGTCATGCCCCGCCGGACGACCTCCCACAGCAGGGAGAGCAGCGGGAACATCGCCACGGCGAAGGCTCCGATCACCAGCAGGGTGATCAGGCGGTCGGCGGCCCAGCGGGGTCCTTCGCGCAGCAGCGAGTACAGCCAGCCCAGCAGCAGGTGCAGGAGGAAGCCGACGACGATCGCGCTGCCGAGGGAGAGGGCGTCGAGGATCGCCAGGCCGGCGATCGCGATCAGGAGTCCGGCGAGGCCGGTGAACAGCAGGTGGTACCAGGGCAGTCGGCGCTCGTCGTGGGGACGGCGCAGCGAGGTCCGGTTCTGAGTGGCGGTGGGGGTGCTCATGGGGGCCTCTCAGCTCTTCGGGCCGCTGCGGGCGACGATCCACCGCGCGAGGGCGTTGATGACGAACGTCAGCACGAACAGCACCAGGCCGGTGAAGATCAGCAGGGACATGTCGACGCCGGAGGCCTCCGCCGACTTCGAGGCGATGTTCGCGGCGATCGAGTTGTGCCGTCCGACCTCGAGGATGTGGAGGGAGAAGGTCGCGCCGGGGGCGAGGATCATCAGCACGGCCATGGTCTCGCCGAGCG
>CAZHSL010000537.1:0-2170 GCA_964535185.1 uncultured Corynebacterium sp. | reverse complement strand
CCGCGCACGGCACCAACGCGGCCTCGGCCGTGATCGCCGGGCTGCGCGTGGTGGTGGTCGCCTCCGACGCCCGCGGCAACATCGACCTCGACGACCTGAAGCAGAAGATCAAGGACCACGGCGACGAGCTCGCCGCGATCATGATCACCTATCCCTCCACGCACGGCGTGTACGAGGAGGAGGTGCGCACCGTCTGCGAGCTGGTCCACGACGCCGGCGGCCAGGTGTACGTCGACGGCGCGAACCTCAACGCGCTGCTGCAGGTGGCCCGTCCCGGCGAGTTCGGCGGCGACGTCTCCCACCTGAACCTGCACAAGACCTTCTGCATCCCGCACGGCGGCGGCGGGCCGGGCGTCGGTCCGGTGGCGGCGAAGGCGCACCTGGCGCCGTTCCTGCCGGGCCACTCGGAGATCCAGCAGCGGGAGCATCCGGTGCTCGGCCGGGGCGAGCGCCCCCACAGCGGCCCCCCGGTGTCGCAGGCGCCCTACGGCTCCGCGTCGATCCTCCCGATCACCTGGACCTACATCCGGATGATGGGGCCGGACGGGCTGCGTCACGCGACCGGCTCCGCCGTGCTGGCCGCGAACTACATGGCCCGTCGTCTCTCGGAGTCCTTCGAGATCCTCTACACGGGCGAGAACGACCTGGTCGCCCACGAGTGCATCGTGGATCTGCGTCCCTTCACCGACCGCACCGGGATCACCGTGGACGACGTCGCCAAGCGGCTGATCGACTACGGCTTCCACGCCCCGACCATGTCGTTCCCCGTCGCCGGCACGCTGATGGTGGAGCCGACGGAGTCCGAGGACCTCGCCGAGATCGACCGCTTCGTGGACGCGATGCTGATGATCGCGAAGGAGGCGGAGGAGGTCGTGGCCGGCACCTGGCCCGCGGATGACAACCCGCTGGTGGGCGCCCCGCACACCGCCGCTTCGATCGCCACGGGGGAGTGGACCCACCCCTACTCCCGCGAGATCGCCGTCTACCCCGGCAGCTGGACGGCGCTCGAGGACGACTCCGTGCACGACAGCGCCCAGATGCGGATCCAGTCGAAGTACTGGCCGCCGGTGCGTCGCGTCGAGCAGGCCTTCGGCGACCGCAACCTGGTGCCCACCTGGCCGCGCGGCTGACGGCAACCCCCTGTGAACCGCTGTGACGCCCCGGTTTCCGACCGGGGCGTCGCTGCTCGTACTCTCGGTGCATGACCGAGATCCTCACCACGCACGCCGGGTCCCTCCCGCGCACCCCCGAACTGATCGCCGCCAACGCCGCCCGCCCGGTCGGCGAGGACGGCCTGACGCCCGCCCCCGACGACGAGTTCCGCGAGGTGCTGCGCCGCGCCGTGGTCGACGTCGTCGCCAAGCAGCGCGAGATCGGCATCTCCCTGCCCAACGACGGCGAGTACGGGCACCTGATGGGCTCGGCCGTGAACTACGGCGCCTGGTGGTCCTACATCTTCGACCGCGTCAGCGGGCTCGAGCTCACCGGCGCCGATCACTTCTCGGCCGAGCCGGTGCGCTCCGCCCCCGGCGACGTGCGCCTGACGACGTTCCCGGACCGCCGCGACTGGACCCTCTTCGCCGAGGCCTACCAGGACCCCACCTCGGGGATCACGGTGGGCAGCCAGCCCACCTTCCCCGCCGCGACCGGACCGGTGGCCTACTCGGAGGCCGGGCGCGCCCTCATCGCCCAGGACATCGCCAACGCGCAGGCGGCCTTCGACGCCGCAGGCTACGCGGGCGGCTTCCTCAACTCCCTCTCGCCCGGCTCCGGCAGCCGCATCGTCGACGACCACTACGGCGACGTCGACGCCTTCCTCGACGCCTGGGTGGAGGTGATGCGCCCCGAGTACGAGGCGATCGCCGCGGCCGGCCTCACCGTGCAGGTCGACGACCCCTCGATCGCCGAGAACTGGGACCAGATCAACCCCGAGCCCAGCGTCGAGGACTACCTCGCCTTCACCCGCAAGCGGGTCGACGCCGTCAACCGCGCCCTGGTGAACGTGCCCACGGAACAGACCCGCTTCCACCTGTGCTGGGGCTCCTGGCACGGCCCGCACACCACGGACATCGAGTTCCGCCACCTCGCCCCGCTGCTGCTGGAGATCGACGCGCGGTACTACTCCTTCGAGGCCGCGAACGTGCGCCACGAGCACGAGTGGACCGTGTGG
>CAZHSL010000536.1:0-2207 GCA_964535185.1 uncultured Corynebacterium sp. | reverse complement strand
GCTGCGGGAGTACGTCGAGCGCGGCGAGCTGCGGATCGAGTACCGGGACGTGAACATCTACGGCGAGGACTCCGAGCGCGCCGCCCGCGCGAGCCTCGCGGCGGCGATGCAGGGCAAGCATGCCGAGTACCACGCACGGCTCTTCGAGGACGGCGAGATCCGCTCCTCCGGCGAGCTCGACCAGGAGTCCCTGGTCGCGCTCGCCGAGGAGCTCGGGCTGGATGCCGAGCAGTTCGAGGCCGACATGGACTCCGAGGGAGTCGAGACCACGATCGCCGAGAACGCCAAGCAGGGCATCGAGCTCGGCGCGATGTCCACCCCCGCCTTCATCATCGGCGGCACACCGACCGTCGGCGCGCAGCCCACCGAGGTGTTCACCCAGATGGTGGACGAGGCGCTGGCCGAGAGCGAGGGCTGAGATGGAGGTCGGACTGCTCACCGCCTTCCTCGGCGGCGCGCTCGCACTGCTCAGCCCCTGCGGGGCGCTGCTGCTGCCGGGATTCTTCGCCTCCACCGTGACCTCGCGGGCGGCGCTGCTCCCGCACGCGCTGGTGTTCTACCTCGGCCTCGCGGTGACGCTGGTCCCGCTCGGCATCGGTGCGGGCGCGCTCGGCGCACTCGTGGCCGGGCACCGCACCCTGCTGATCGGGCTCACCTCCGCGGTGCTGGTGCTGCTCGGCGCGCTGCACGCCCTGGGCCTCGGCTTCGACCTCGGCCGGGTGCTGCCGGGTTTCGACCGGCTCCAGCAGCGCTCCGCCCGCGGCTCCGGACTGCCCCGCAGCTTCGTGCTCGGGGCCGTCGGCGGGATCGCCGGATTCTGCGCGGGGCCGATCCTCGGCGCCGTGCTCACCCTGGCCATGGGGCAGGGGAGCATGCTCCTGGCCGGGCTCCTGCTGGCCGTCTACGGCGCCGGCATGGTGGTGCCGCTGACCCTCCTCGCGGCGCTCTGGAACCGGCTGGGGGAGCGGGGTCGCCGCAGGCTGCGCGGACGCGAGTTCACGCTGCTGGGGCGGCGCCTGCACACCACGACCTTCGTCACGGGGCTCGTGATCATCGCGCTCGGCATCCTGTTCTGGGCCACCAACGGCCTGGTCAGCCTGCCGTCGCTCGTGCCCACCAGCACCCTCGCCCGCTGGCAGTCGAGCAGCGCCGGGCTCAACGACCCCCTCGTGCAGGTCGCCGTGATCGCCGGTCTGGGCATCCTGGCCCTCGTGCTGTGGTGGCGGTGGGACCGCCGTCGACGGAAGGCGGAGGACGCCCCTGCCACCATCACCCTCACCCCGGGGCGTCGGCCATGAGGCGCCGTGACGTCCTCGCGACGCTGCCCCTGGGCCTGCTCGGCCTCGCCGCATGCGGCCCGGAGGAGAGCGGGCCCGAGTCGCCGGCGGCCGCGCCCCCGGTCGAGCACACCGAGCCCGCGGCGGTGGGGGAGCGCGCCGAGGTGGTCGAGTACACCGAGCTGCGGCTCCCGCTCGAGATGACGCCGATGGTCGTCGTCGATCCCGGATGGACCGCCGTCCCGCTCCAGCTGGACGGCATCTTCCTCGGCTACCGCGAGGAGGAGGCCCACCTGCGGTTCCTCGCCGTCGACCAGGACGGCACCGTGCTGTGGCGGGCGGACCGCCCGCTGAGCTGCACCGCGTTCGTGCTCACCCGGGGCCCGCAGGGCGCACCGGTGGCCGTTCTCGCCGACCTCGCCGAGGCCACCGGGGACGAGCTCCCCGCGACGACGCTCACCGGCTACGACCTGCGCACCGCCGAGCCGCTGTGGGGACCGGCCGCGGCGCTCGGCCCGCAGGTCGCCCCGGGCCTGGTCCACGCGGCACCGACCGATCAGCCGATGGGCGAGGGAGGCCCGCGCACGGCGCTGTCCGGCGCCACCGGGGAGCCGCTGCTGCGGGACGAGGACCTCGCCGGCGGCCGCATCCTCGGCGAGCACCTGGGCACGGTCGTGCACCTGGCGGGCTCCGAACTGCGGGCGAGCGGCGCCGACGGCGAGGAGCTCTGGAGCATCCCGCTGCCCGCCGGCATCGAACCGTCCCGGGCACGGCTGCTCGGCGACATCGACCCCACCACCTCCTTCGCCGTGGTCACCGACCAGGACTCCCACGGCGCGGTCGTCGACCTCGCCGACGGGCGCGTGATCGCCCGTGACGCGAACGCCGTCGCCCGCGACCACGTCCTCGAGACCACCGTCGTCGTCTCCG
>CAZHSL010000535.1:0-2212 GCA_964535185.1 uncultured Corynebacterium sp. | reverse complement strand
CGCAGGTCGACGTAGTGGTCCGCCTCGGCCCCGGAGGACAGCACGACATGGCCGCGGACCACGGCGAGATCCCGGATCAGGACGCGCAGACGCTCGCGCGCGTCCTCGGTCGACAGCTGCTGGACAGGGGCGGTGCGGGGATCGGCCATGCGGTCAGACTAATGGACCGCGCCGTGACGCTCCGCCACGACCGCGGAGCGGCACCGGCCGCGACGGGCAGGGCTACGCGTCGTCCTCCCGCTGCCAGGGCGCGTGCAGCTTCCGCCGGGACGCGCGGCGGAGGGAGCGCTGCACGGAGCGTGCCCGCATCCGCCGGTACCAGTCGGGGGAGGTCAGCGCCCGCACCAGGGGACGCGGCGCCAGGCGGGAGACCTCGCCGGCGGTGCGGTACTTCACCGACGGGATCGACAGCACGGCGCCCCGGGCCGTGTCCTTCAGCGCCTGTTCGACGACGTACGGGGCCTTCAGCCAGGTGATCCGGGGCAGCCCGTCCATGGCCATGCCGGCCCGCTCGTGGAACTCGGTCTGCACGAAGCCGGGCAGCAGGGCGGTGGCGCTGACCCCGGTGCCCTCGAGCTCCATCGCCAGGGACTCGGTGAACACCGTCACCCAGCTCTTGGAGGCGGCGTAGGGACCGGCGGTGGTGTACCCGGCCAGCGAGCTGACGTTGAGGATCGCGCCGCGGCGGCGCTGGACCATGGTGCGGGCCGCTGCATGGGAGAGCACCAGCACCGCGCGCATCAGCGTGTCCATCTGCTTCTCGTGGTCCTCGATGCCGACCTCGAGGAAGCCGCCGCGCAGCCCGTACCCGGCATTGTTGACCAGGAGATCGATCGGTTCCACGGGGTCGGTCAGCCGCAGCGCGACCCGTTCGAGCTGCTCGCGGTCGGAGAGGTCGGCGGGCAGCACCTCGACCTCGACGCTGTGGACGTCGCGGAGCTGGGCGGTGACGGCGCGCAGCCGGTCCTCGTCGCGGGAGACCAGCACGAGGTCATGCCCGGTCCCGGCCAGCTGCCAGGCGAATTCGAGGCCCAGTCCGGAGGTCGAGCCGGTGACGAGTGCGCGCGCCATGACGTGAGTTTACGACGGCCGGTGCGCTTCGGCGCGCACCTGCGGCGCCCCGTAGGATCGGGTCATGCGCATCGCGACCTGGAACGTCAATTCACTGCGCGCCCGGATGGACCGGGTGCTCGCCTTCCTCGAGCGGCACGACGTGGACGTGCTGGCCCTGCAGGAGACGAAGGCCAAGCCCGAGCAGCTGGACCTGGCGGCCCTGGAGGCGGCCGGGTACGAGGTGGCCGCGCACGGGCTGAACCAGTGGAACGGGGTCGCGCTGATCTCCCGTGTGGGCCTGACCGACGTGCGCACCGCCCTGCCGGACGTGCCCTCGTTCCCGGAGGACGGCACGGGCGTGGTCGAGGCGCGGGCGCTGAGCGGCATCGTCGGCGACGGCTTGCGGATCTGGTCGCTGTACGTCCCCAACGGCCGCGAGATCGACCACCCGCACTACGCCTACAAGCTGCGCTGGCTCGAGGCGCTGCGCGCCGAGGGGACGCGTGAGCTCGCGGCCGATCCGAGCGCCCGCGTGGCCCTGGTGGGCGACTTCAACGTCGCCCCGCAGGACGAGGACGTGTGGGACATGGACTTCTTCGAGGGGAAGACCCACGTCACCGAGCCCGAGCGCGCGGCGTTCCGCGCCGTGGTGGAGGCCGGCTACGCCGACGTGGTGCGCGGGGACCACCCCGGCCCCGGGGTGTACACCTACTGGGACTACCAGCAGCTGCGCTTCCCCAAGCGCGAGGGGATGCGGATCGATTTCGTGCTGGGCTCCCCCGCCGTGGAATCCGCGGTGACCGGGTCCTTCATCGACCGCGAGGAGCGCAAGGGCAAGGGCGCCTCGGATCACGCCCCGGTGGTCGTCGACCTGGCGTTCTGAGAGCCCCCCGGGCATCTCCGGGGCGGCGCGCTCGGGCGGGGCCGGGGCTCGATGCGCCCGCCCGGGGGCGAGCGCGAAGTCCGGCACACACAGAATGGAGCGGCGTCGCGATCTCTCGCGCCGCCGCTCCGGACGAACCATCTGCAAGGGGATCAGGCGTACACGTGATGTAGCTGCGGTGGCGCTTTCGACGCCTCACAGCCGGTCCGTTGCGGGGACCAGTCGTACGTGGGTTCCGATGCCGGTATTCGTCGTTGTGCAGATCACACTACGCGC
>CAZHSL010000534.1:0-2215 GCA_964535185.1 uncultured Corynebacterium sp. | reverse complement strand
GGATCAGGTCCTCGGTGGTGCGGAACCGCTCGGAGTTGCCGTAGTCGCAGTTGACGACCAGGGCCTCGATGCCGGTGGGCGCCGGCGGCAGCGCGATCAGCTCGGCGCTCAGCGGACCGTGGGGGTCCGCGGCGACCTCGAGCAGGTCGCCGGACTGGCTGATCCGGCCGTCCTGCAGCAGGGTGACGGTGTCGCAGACCTCGCGCACCACCCCCATCTCGTGGGTGATGATCACGACGGTGATGCCCAGGCGCTCGCGCAGATCCGCGATCAGCCGCAGGATCTGGCGGGTGGTGGAGCCGTCGAGCGCGCTGGTGGGCTCGTCGCACAGCAGCACCTTCGGTTCGGCGGCGAGCCCGCGGGCGATGCCGACGCGCTGGATCTGCCCGCCGGAGAGCTGGGCGGGATGGTTGTGCTCGCGCCCGCTCAGGCCCACCAGCTCGACCAGCTCGGCCACGCGCTGCTGGCGCCGGGCGCGAGGGACGCCCGCGATCTCGAGCGGGTGGGCGATGTTCTGGGCGGCGGTGCGGGAGTCGAGCAGGTTCGCGTGCTGGAAGACCATGCCGATGTTGCGCCGGGCGGCACGCAGCTCGGCGCCGTCGAGGGCCGCGACGTCCGTGCCGTCCACCTCGACGCGCCCGGAGGTGGGCTTCTCCAGCCCGGTCAGGCAGCGGATCAGGGTGGACTTCCCGGCCCCGGAGCGGCCGACGATGCCGTGCACGCGCCCGGGCTCGAGGTGGAGATCAATCCCGTCGAGCGCGACGACGGGGTCTCCGCCGCCGGGCGCGGGGAAGACCTTCGTGAGGCTGTCGAGAGTGATCACCCGAGGATTCAAGCACCGCACGCCGCCACGTCGAAGCACTGGTTCATCTGCCGCAACAAACCTCACAGACCTGCGGTTCCGGGTGTGGAGGGGATCACTTCGACGTGCTCGACCGCCGGCTCCTGACATTTCTCACGGGTGGTCCGTGCACGCCGCACACGGGCCGATGAGACCCCGCCCTACTGCGGTGCGCCGGCTCCGAGAAGAGTGGAGCCATCACCCGCACCGCTCCCTCGGAAGGACCGCTCATGTTCCAGGACCTCCTCGTCCAGCTCCACGCCCTCGTCTCCGGCCTCGACCCGTGGCAGCAGCTGCTGGCGCTGGTCCCCGTCGGCGCGGTCCCGTTCATCGAGTCCTACCTCGGCAGCTTCCTCGGCACGACGCTGGGCATCCACCCGGCGCTGGCGATCCCCGCGGCCGTTCTCGGGAACCTCCTGGCCACCTTCGCCGCGATCGCCCTGTCGGGCCGGGCTCGCGACGCGGTCGCCGACGGCCGCCGCCGGCGTCGCGGCGGGGCGGAGGGCGAGGCGAGGCCCTCGCGGTTCCGGACGAAGGTCGCCTCCGCGTTCGCGAAGTACGGGGTGCCGGGCGTGGCCCTGCTGGGTCCGTTCGTGGTCGCCTCGCAGATCACCGCACCCACGCTGGTGGCCCTCGGCGCCGCACGCCGCACCGTCTACCTGTGGATGGGCATCTCGATCATCGCCTGGGGCGTCGTGTTCGGCGTCTTCGGCAGCCTGTTCCTCGCCGCTCTCGCCTGAGCCGATAAGCTCCCGACGACCAGCCCCGAGAGGATCTCCGTGACCAGCATCGGCCGCCAATGGACCGTGTTCTTCGCCTACACGGCGTGGTCGGTCGTCCTGGTGCTCGTGATGGTGCCCCTGGGCGTCCTCGCCCTGCTGCGCCTGTCCCTGCCCGTCTCCTTCGGCGAGGACCCGCTGGCCACGACGGCGCTGCTGGCGCAGGTGCTCGTGGCCGCCTGGTCCGGACGGCGCGCGATGGATGCCTGGGCGCAGGGGGCACCTCCCGTCGGCCGCGACCGCTGGGACCTGCCGCGGGTGGGCCGTGTCCCCGCCGACGGGATGCTGTGGGCCGTGGCGGGGCTGAGCGCGATCGTGGCGGCGCTCGTCCTGACCGGCGCCGATCTGCGGCTGCTGGTGGTCTCCGCCATCTCCCTGCAGGTCTCGCTCGTGATCCGCTGGCGGTGGGAGGTCGGCGCGGGGTCCGCCGTGGTGCTCGCCGTGCTCGCGCTGCTGCTGGGCGCCGCACCGCCGGTCGCGACCACGATGCTCGGCCTGGTGCTGGCCGCCGTGCTCACGGTGCGGATGTCGCTGTGGCTCGCGGCGATGGTGCGCGAGCTCGACGCCGCCCGGGAGGCGCAGGCGCAGCTCGCCG
>CAZHSL010000533.1:0-2218 GCA_964535185.1 uncultured Corynebacterium sp. | reverse complement strand
AGGTATCTGCGCTCGCAGAGCTGAGTCGCCTGGTGTCAGCGTGGACGGACTTTGATACGTACTCAAGAGTTTGAGACACGTGAGACAGATCGGGCATTTCCGTGGCGGATTGTGAGACGCCAGAGGCGGAGTTTGAGACGAGGCGGGCCGGCTACATCCCCATCTGGCGGTTGATGGCGGTCGCCCCGATCTCGACTGCGAGGTCCCCGCCAGCGTTGCCGAGGTAAGACGCAGCCTTGCTCAGGAAGCCCTTGCGTTGCTCGTCGGGCTCGCGCTCAGCGGCCTCGTCCAGTGCCTCCACAAGTCGATCGGCGCGCAGGGTTACCCAGTGGTCGTTAAAGAATCGCTGTTCGGGATCGTCCAATTTGAGAACGGAGTTTGTGTCGACGCTTGGCCCCTGCGACTTGACAGAGCCGCAGTTACTGCAGCGCCGTCGGGGTAAGCGCTGCGCCCTTCCGCCCATGAGTCCCGCGGGTCCATATGGCCATCTTCGACGTTGGGTGAAGACTCATGGTCGAAATAGGCTGTGCAGAGCGATCGCACGCGTGCGGAAGAGAACCCCGGGAGTTCGAGGCGAGTTCGGAGAGCCGCCGCAGTCGCTGAATACCCCATCAACCGACTGTGCCACGCGAGAGGTGCGCCGACTTCCGGATGGTCGGCCGGTAGTTCCTCTAGCCTCGCGAGCTCATCACGCTTCGTGGTGTCGACGAAGAGGTCATCCGCGGTGAAGACCAGCATCAACTGGTCGGAGACGAAGTTCTTACCGAACACGGGGCAAGCCCGCTTCCGTAACTCGATCTGCCGCCGAGAACCCATCCTTGAACCCTTCGCTGGTCGCAGGAGGGTCTGCCACGGCAGAGTATCCGTTTCGTCGGTTGGTCCTCGCCGCGTCGACCATTGCGGTCAGCCCGAGCAGACCCGTGGCCTACGACGGTCTGGCTGGTCGGCCGAGGCCCAGGCCGGGGCCGGACAGGGCTGGTAGATCAAGCCTCGGCGCCGCGCGCGGAGGGAGACTGTCGGTGGCGGGGTACATGATGTAGACATTGGTAGCGACGAGTACAGAGGAGCGCGAAATGACTGTCGTTCTCGAACCGACCATCCTCGAGCTAGAGGCTGAACGGGAGTGCCTGCTCGCAGGGTCCCCGTTCTCCGAGGTTGAGCTCCGCGAACGCGCCGCCGCCTACAGTCTCACGCCGAGTGAGTCGCGTCTTCTGCGGCGTCTGGATGAGATCCGCTACCTGCTGGGCGCGAGCGACTGACCTGGGTATGACGGTTCTCAAGACGCTGGCCGATCACGCGGAGGCGTTCGCAACTGAGTTGACGAGCACCTTTCGCGGCGTCTTCGGGGACTCCGTACCTGAGTTCGTGGCTGAGGCGTCGCCGCGAAGGGATGGAACGACGCAACGGTTGCTAGTGCATCCGAAGGGCAGCGTTGACATTTGTCTCGAGATTGACGGCGCACATGCGCTGACTCTTATCTGCGACTACCACTGTATTTGGGACCACCAGGCGACCTACTTGAAGGTCACTAAGGCCAATGTCCACGTACGGCCCGCAAGCGACACGACGCCGCTGTTCCGGTACGAGTTCGAGGACAGTATGCCGGCCGCCTTCCCATGCGCTCACCTGCAGATTCATGCCCATCGCGACGAGTTCCTGTTCGCGATGCTTCGAGCAGGCAGGGGGAAGCCCGCCACCCGCGGTAAGGCCGTTACAGGTGAGTCCAAGGCAGCTGTGCCGCGCTTGTCGAACCTGCACTTCCCGCTCGGCGGTGCACGCATGAGACCTTGCGTCGAAGACGTCCTGCAGATGTTGGTAAGTGAGTTCGCCGTAACGACAGTTCCGGGAGCTCAAGCAGTGCTCGATGAGGGCCGGGCTCGCTGGCGGCGTCACCAGATCGGCGCCTCTGTCCGGGACGCTCCTGCCGAAGCCGCTCGGGTGCTCGAGGGAATGGGCTACACAGTGGTTGAGCCAGCTGAGGGCCCTAGACCTGAGAGGTTGGACCGGCTCACTCGGTTCTGACGGACCGCAGTCTCCGGCGTCCAGGGTAGAGCTGTCGGGTTCGCCTGTCTCAAATCCTCAGCAGAACGAGTCTCAGAATCCGGAGGATTCGAGGGGTCCAGTCTCAGAATCGGTCCCCGCTGACACTGGTGGCTGAATCCCCTCACCTTCACCGATATCCCGCCTGACCACCAGGCGCTCCCAGAAGCAGGAGTGG
>CAZHSL010000532.1:0-2220 GCA_964535185.1 uncultured Corynebacterium sp. | reverse complement strand
AGGGGTTCGCGAACGCGGAGCGCGAGCCCCACTGGCATCTGCGCTGGTGCCTGGATCGCATGGACGTGGGAGAGGCGATGGACGTGGGCGAGGCGCGGGTGCACCGCATCGCCACCCGGAACTGAGCGGCTGCCTCTCCTCACCCGAACGGCCCGGGCCACGGATTCCTCTGCGGTATCAGCGCCCCCACTTCCCGAAGGTGGCGAGCGAGCGCGTCGCCCAGCTCCTCGACCACCTCGGGCAGCGCCGCAGCCAGGTCATGCTGTTCGCCGACGTCCTGCTCGAGGTCGTACAGCTCGCAGTGCTCGTCCTCGAAGAACCGGATCAGCTTGTACTGGCCCTGCCGCACCGCGGCGGAGGGCCGGCCTCCCTGGTTGGAGTAGTGCGGATAGTGCCAGAAGATCGGCCCGCGTGAGGCCGGATCGGCGGTGCCGCGCAACCAGGGCAGCAGGGAGACCCCGTCGGCGTGCTGCATCGGGACCGGCGGGAGGCCGGCCGCATCCAGCAGGGTGGGGTAGAGGTCCGGGCCGTGCGCGATCACCTCTGTGCACGCCGATGACGCGACCCCACCCGGCAGGCGGACGATCAGCGGGATCCGCACCCCGCCCTCCTCGGTCCAGCCCTTGCCCTCGGCCAGCGGTGCGCACGAGGTGGGAGATCCCTCCGCGGTGACGAGGCCGCCGTTGTCGGAGGTGAACACGATCATCGTGTCCTCGAGGATCCCTTCCGCCTCCATCGCGTCCAGCAGGCGCCCCACGTTCGTATCCAGGTTCTCGATCATCGCGGCGTACACCGGGTGGGACTGGACGGTGCGGCGCCCGTCATGGGTGCGGGCCAGGTCGATGGCGTGGTCGGTCAATGCGTCGGTGAGGTAGGTACCCGCCTCAGCCTCTGGCAGGTGGTCGATGCCCCAGGGTGCGAAGACGTCGCCGGGCTGCCGATCTCGCCGCCGGCGATGTTCACGTCGAAGCCGTGGCCCGTGGGTCCCTGCGCTCCCGCACCCAGATGCCACTTGCCGACGTGCCAGGTGACGTAACCTCCGTCGCGCAGCGCGCGCGGCAGGGTGTACTCGCTGCTGGGCAGGCCATGGTGATACGGCACATCCAGCAGCGAGCCCACACTGCTGCCGCCGATCCACTGCGTGATCCCCACCCGGGCCGGGACCCGGCCCGTCATCAGCGAGGCGCGGGAAGGGGAGCAGACGGGCGAGGCGGCGTAGGCGTTGGGCAGCCGACACCCCTGGTCGGCCAGCGCGTCCAGCCGAGGTGTCTCATAGAAGCTGGACCCGTAGCATCCCGGGGACTACATCGGTGTCGCCTGGCTCAGCGCTTCGATGGGCACCCTGGCCGGGGCGCTCGGGGCGAACTTCGACGATCCGGAGGCCGTGCGGGAGGCGACCTACAGCCAGCGCTACCACGAGCGTCGGGAGCTCTTCGACACCTATCAGCAGCAGCGCGAGAAGGGCGAGCGGGGCTGAGCCGGCGCTCGCCGTCCGCCGACCGGCACAGCACGGGTGACGGCACGACGGCGGCGCCGACCCCCGCAGGGACCGGCGCCGTCGGTGTGGGTGGAGCGCCTCACTGCGGGCTGGTGTTGTCCGTGCCGCCGAGCTCGCGCAGGAACTCGTGGCACTTCGTCGCACGCTCGGCGTCCTGCGCCATGACCTCCTCGAAGAAGGCGGCGATCCCCTCCTGCTCCGCGTTGCGGGCATCGCGCACGTACTGGCCGTAGTCGTGGCCGGCCTTGAGCGCGTGATACTGGACGGAGATCAGGTCGAAGGTGACATCGTCGAATCCGGTCTGTCCAGCAGGCATGGTGGCCTCCTTGCGGGCCGGCCCGATGCGGGAGCTGGCGCCCGTGCGGGCCTGCCGTCGAGGGTGTCTCTGAACTGCTCCAGCTGGTCCCCGGTCTATCAGCCGCCTCACGGAGCGGACAACGGGATCGAACGGACGGTCCGTCGGCCGCCGTCGCGTCCACGCCGAGCCGACCCGCCGGCCCGGAGCTGCGCATGAGCGGCGAAGCCCTGCCCATGGTGCCGAAGCGTTGCGGAGTGGGTCGACGAGGGCCCTGCATCGCCCCCGTTCGTCACGCTTGCGCACCACGACGGCGCGACCGGCAGCCGGCGCCGGGCAGGCGGGCGCTCAGCGGAGCCGTCACTCCCCCGACTCCTCGGCGAACCGGCGCTGCCGCTCGCGCTGGCCGTGGGTGAGGTTGCGCAAC
>CAZHSL010000531.1:0-2220 GCA_964535185.1 uncultured Corynebacterium sp. | reverse complement strand
GTCTGAACGTCGTCTCCCCGGACGTGCTGGAGAACTCGCCGCACCATCACGCGACGTTCCCCGGCCACCGTCCCGTCACGGACGCCGAGGTGGCGCGTGCCTTCGTCCGCGCGGTCGACGGGGTCGACACGGGGCGGACGATCATCGTCTGACATGCGCCGACGGCGTCACGTCAGGGAGTGAGGCGAGCACGTAGGCGGCGCGCACCGGGAAGTGCAGGCTCCCGTCGGGGTCCGCGGCCTCGGCCGTGCGCGCCGAGAAGATCTCCCGGATCCGTGCGCGGACCTGCTGCGTCTGGGCGCGGACGACCGCGCCGGGGGTCGCGATGCCCGCCGCGAGCCCCGTCCACAGGTCCTCGGAGCGGATCCGCCAGTCCCAGTGCAGCTCGCAGGCCTGCTCGCCGTCCAGTCCCGCCTCTCGGACGAGCGCGGCGAGACCGACGGGGGTGCGGGTGAAGTCCTCGTCGGCCGGGAGCCTCTCGGGCGGTGGGAGGGCGGCGCCCGCCTCCTCGAAGACCTCCCCGAGCATCGCGCTCCAGCTCGCGCCGCCGGCGGGCCAGATGGTCATCGCGAGGAGCCCGCCAGGACACAGCACACGGCGCAGCTCGGCGAGCGCCGCGCGGGGGCGGCCGACGTGGTTGACCACGAAGTTCGCCGCGATCGCACGCGCGCTCTGGTCCGCGAACGGCAGGTCGGGCAGCGCCGCGCGGAGCACGCGTCCGCGCAGGTTCCCGCGGGCGGCCTCGACCATGGAGGCGTCGGCGTCGAGGGCGGTCACGGTGCGGCCCGCGCGCTCGGCCTGCGCGGCGAGGCGGCCGGTGCCGCAGCCGACGTCGAGCAGATCCCCGGCCGGCAGGTCCTCGAGGATCCGGGCGGCGGTGCCGTCGCAGAGGGTCGCGAAGGAGCGGTCGTAAGCCTCTGCGGTGTCGGTCCAGTCCCTCATGGATCCAGTCAACCGCACGCTGCGCAGCGGCGCGACCGGGCCGTCAGGGTCTGCGGAGCGTCTCCGGGCGCAGCCTCGCGCCGAGGCCCACGGAGCTGACAGCGACGATAACGGCCGCTCCGATCACGGCACCGAGCAGGGGGACGATCTGGTAACCCTGCGCAAGGCGGACGGCGGTCTCAGGGTCCCCGCCCCGGTTCCCGAGAGTCACATATCCGTCGGCGATCAGGCTGCCCACCGCGACGGCGAGCGCCACGCCGAGCAGGAGGGGCAGCGCGATCTCCAGCGCCTGCGCCCGGCGCAGCGTGCGTACCGGGGTCCCGAGCAGACGCAGGCGGGTGACTTCGGCACGACGTTCGAGCATCCGATCGGTGAGGGACAGGAGGAAGCCGCCGAGGCCGAGAGCGAGCACCACGAGGGTGAGCAGGCGGATCATCGAGATCACATGCTCCCAGCGCTCGAAGTCGGCGGCGTCGTACCCGGCGTGGGGGTCGAAACCCGCGGCCCGCAGCTCCCCGGCGAGATCATCGCGGGGATCGGCAAGCACGGTCGCGCGCACGGCGGTGAGGGCGTCGACCTCGGCCTCGGTCAGCAGACCGCGAGGGACGTACAGCGATCCGGCCAGGTACGGGCTCTCCCACGGGCGGGCGAGCGGACCGATGGTCGCGGACGTCTCATCGACACGTACTGTCGCGATGTGCGGTCCGATCTCGCCGCTGAGATCGAACAGGCCGCGCAGCTCGGCCTCCCCTTCCTGGGGGACGCTCAGGTCGGGGATCGGCGGGTAGAGGATCCACTGAGGCGTGTCGTCCCGGCAGCCCTGCAGGCTGGGCTGGATGACCAGCAGCTCGGCGCAGGTGGAGACGATCACGTGCGTGCCCTCCTCCGGGAACGGTTCGGGGCCGAGGAGATCGGGGGCCCGGGCCTCCTGGACCACGGCGACCTCGCGGAGGCCCTCGATGCCGGCCAGCTCGCTGCGGAGCGACTCGGCCGTGGTCCCCGCGGGGACGAAGGCCTCTGCCCTCGCCTCGACCTCCCGCGTGTGCTCCACGGCGCGGAACTGGGGAAGCTGTTCGACCACGGCGATGAGCCCCTGCGCGGCGGTCGCGACGACGAGGCCGATCAGGAGGGCGCCGATGATGCGGGTCTGCACGGCCGGCTGCGCCTGGAGTCGTCGTGCCGCGATCGTGGCCGACGGCGGCTCCCGCCGCACGAGCACCTCTGGCGCGACGGTGCAGCCCGTTGCCGCCCGTCACCCGGCCCCGCCGTGCGGCACAC
>CAZHSL010000530.1:0-2223 GCA_964535185.1 uncultured Corynebacterium sp. | reverse complement strand
TGATGCGGTTCATCGGCCGGACCGCGACGCAGCTCGCGCAGGGCGGGCACGAGCGGCCGCTGTCGATGCTCTACAGCCCGCCGGAGCTCGCCGGGCAGGAGTGAACGGGCGGAGCGGGCGTGTCCGCGCACCTCGCCTCGTTCGGGGCACGCCCGTGCCGGCTGCATGGCACAGTGGATCCGATATCGGGTGGAGGATGTGGGGAATGACCCCCATCAGGGAGGCAGCGATGACGGGACCTGGCGTGACGGCCCTCCGCGGAGCACGCCTCGCCCGCTGGGGACGGATCCTCCTCGCGGGGGCGAGCGCGGTTCTGCTCAGCGGGTGCTCGCTCCTCCCGGTCGGGGACGACCCGAGCGCGGACCCCAGCGACCAGGCGACCACGACGCAGGCCGCGCCGCGCGAGGGCACCCTCCTACCGGAGGGCACGGCCGCGGTCGATGTGACCACCGGCGAGAGCGTGCAGGTGTCCCTTCCCGAGGGGTCGCTCGGCGTGGGCGACTACTGGGGCGTGGCCTCCGTGGGCGATCCCGCGATCGTCGAGGCGGACGTCGCCATGGGTGAGGAGGTGTTCGGCGTGGAGCCCGCGTCCGGCAGTACGCAGGCACCAGGCGGCACCCAGCAGTTCGCCGTCGAGATCCACGGGCTCGCCGCCGGTGAGACGACGGTGCGGGTGCTGTACTGCACGCGGACCCGGGAGGTCGAAGAAGGCTGCGACCAGAGCCACGGCACGCTCGAGGCACCCGTGAAGCCGGTCGAGATCTCGGTACGGGTGACCTGAGGCCTGGTCCACCGGTGCAACCGGGCAGGAGCGACTGAGCGCGTTGCGCCGCAGGTGGCGTCGTCGCCATCCCTCACGCGGCTGAGCATGCCGCCCCGGTCAGTCCGTCGCGCCCGTGCTCCCCCGTTCCACCAGCTCGACGGGCACCGTCACCGCGGCGCGGTAGCCGTCGGTGATCTCGCGCAGCAGCACCGAGACCAGCTCGGCGGCGATCCTGTCGAACGGCTGACGGATGGTGGTCAGCGGTGGCTGGGTTGCCGTCGCCGCGGTCGAATCGTCGAACCCGCCGACCAGCAGCTGCCCGGGCACGTCGATCCCCCGCTCCTGCGCCGTCTTCACCACGGCGGCGGCCATGACGTCACTCGCGGCGAAGAGCGCATCGATGCGGCGGTCCTGCTCGAACAGCTCGGTGGCGTACCGTCGGCCGGCCTCGCGCGTGTAGTCGCCGAAGCGGATGTTCCGCTCGGGCAGGAGCTCCCCGGCCACCTGCCGGAAGGCCTCCAGCCGAAGCGTCCCTCCCGGCGAATCGGCGGGCCCGGCGATCACTCCCATCCGGGTGGCGCCGCGCGCCCGCAGATGCTCGGCCATGAGTCGTCCGCCCATCGCCTCATCGCCCATCACATAGGAGACCCGGTCGGCCATCGTGCGGGGGTAGCCGCAGTTCACCACCGGGATCCCCTGGTCGAGGATCTCCTCGAGGGTGCCGTGGGTGGAGTGGACCGAGGCCGTCACCACGCCGGCCACCGCTCCGCTGCTGAGGAACTCCACGGCCCGCCGCGCCTGCTCGGCATTGCCCGCCAACAGCACCACCATCGACATGTCCTGCGCGGCCAGGGCGTCGCTGACGCTCGCCACCAGTGTCTCGAAGGTGGGATCGCCGAAGAAGGCGGCCGGCTCCTCGTCGATCAGGAAGGCGACGGTCCTGCTGCGCCCGGTGCGCAGCGCACGGGCGGTGGAGCTGGCCACGTACCCGGTCTTCTCCACCGCTTTCTGGACGGCCTTCGCGGACTCCTCGGAGACCCAGCGCCCGCCATTGAGGTACCGCGAGACCGTGCCGCGCGAGACCCCGGCCGCTTCCGCGACGTCGGCGATGGTCGCCTTGGGGCGGTGGCTGCGGGCCATAGGGAACTCTCCTCGTCCTCGGATCCGACGGAGCCGACGAGGGCGGTGGTGCCGTCGCGGTCAGCTCTTGACCGCACCGGCGGTCAGATCGGTCTGCCAGTATCGCTGAAGCATCAGGAACAGCGCGATCAGCGGGATGATCGAGACCAGCGCGCCGGTGATCACAGTGGTGTACATCGCCGGCTGCGAGGCGCCCTGGTTCATCAGCGTGGACAGGCCCACCGTGATCGGGAACAGCTCGTCGTCGCCGAGCATGATGTAGGGAAGCATGTAGTTGTTCCAGATCCCCACGAACTGGAACAGGAACACCGTGACCAGGC
>CAZHSL010000529.1:0-2223 GCA_964535185.1 uncultured Corynebacterium sp. | reverse complement strand
GAGCTCGAGGCGGACTTGTCCTTCATCGGGTTCGTGCCCGGGGGCGAGCTCGGATAGGGCAGCAGCACGCTGACCACCATCGAGATCCCGAAGCCGCAGATCATCGCGCCCAGAGCGCCCATCACCGCGAGCGGGACCAGCTCGCCGTACCCGTACAGCAGCGGCAGCACGATCATCGCCACCACCAGGCCCGGCACCATCAGCACCGCCTGCGCGGCGACGCGGCCCAGCAGGTTCGCCCGGGACGGCACGGCCGTGACGATGTTGACCCAGCCGGAGGGTCCGTCGAAGCCGACCTCGTTCGCGAGGCTGATCCCGCTCATCCCGCACATGAAGATCGCCATCCCCAGCATCATCGGGCGGGACTCCGGCAGCACCAGCCCCATCGCCGCGAAGAACACCAGGATCACGGGATAGATGCCCAGCGCCGCGAGGTAGCGGGTGTCGCGCCGCCAGTAGCGCAGCGACTTGCCCATCACGGCGCCGAACGGCCCGGGCCGCACGAAGCGCGGCACCAGCGGCGAGACCTTCGCCCCGCCCGAGGAGGCGTCACCGACCAGCGCGGAGGTGAGGGAGACGTCGATCGAGCGCCGCCACCACAGCCACACCAGCACGATCGTCGCCGCGCCGACCACGGCACGCAGCAGCGCCGTCAGCAGGCGGCCCTCGGCCAGGTCCATCGGCACCGCGAACAGCGCGCCGACCGGGGTCCAGGCCACGCCCTCGACGATCGGGGGCATCCACTTCGCGAGCATGGCGAAGTCCATGTCCTCGATGCGCTGCGCCCCGAGGGAGAAGGCGTAGATCGCCGCGAACATCAGCAGGAAGCCGAGGATCCCGCCGATCTCCCTGCCGCTGCGGGAGGAGGCGCGGCTCGCGGAGTGCGCGAACCAGGCACGCGGCAGCAGCAGGCACAGGGCGAACGCGGCCAGGTTCGCGGGGATCAGTGCCAGGCCGGCCACCACGATCCAGAGCGCGCCCTGGCCGAACAGGATCAGCCACAGCAGCTCGAAACCGGTGGCGATGGCGACGGCGGCCAGCGTGAGCAGGCTCGGCAGGCTCAGCGCCGATGCGGCGAACATCCCGGGCTGCAGCTCCGCGGCGCTGCGCGGGAAGAGCGCGAAGGCGCGCGGATCCAGGGTGTCGTCGAGGCCGAAGGCGACCACGGGGATGAGGAACCACAGCAGCACGGTCAGGGCGCCCAGGCCGCGCACGATCAGCGGGAAGGTCTCGCCCTCCCCGGCCCACAGCGTGGTGCCCAGGAACAGGAACACCAGGCCCATCAGACCGCCGAGGGCGTACAGCACCCCGATGATCGTGCCGATGAGCTTGCCGATGTTCTTGCGGTAGGACCGCTTCCACAGCCGCCACTTGAGGGTCAGCTGCAGGCGGATCAGCGACCTCTGCGAGATCGCGCCGTGGGAGACGTCCTGCGCCGCCGCGGTCGCCGTGTGCTCGCTGCTCAGGACTCCAACCACGACAGGCTCCCCTCTGCGAGATCGCCCCCGCCGACGAGGTCGATGAAGGTCTGCACGAGGCTGCCTCCCCGGCGCACCTCGTCGAGCGTGCCGTCGGCCAGCAGCTCGCCGTCGGCGATGATCGCGACGTGGCTGCACAGCCCCTCGACCAGCTCCATCACATGGCTGGAGAGCACCACGGTGCCGCCGCCGTTCACGTAGGCGGTGAGGATCTTGCGGATCACCTGCGCGGAGACCGGGTCCACCGCCTCCAGCGGCTCGTCCAGCACCAGCAGCCGGGGCGCATGCAGCAGGGCACCGGCGAGCAGGATCTTCTTGGTCATGCCGGCGGAGTAGTCCACCACCAGCTTGCCGTCCTCGCCCGCGAGGTCCAGGGCCGACAGCAGCGACTCCGTCCGCTCCTCGACCACTGCGGGCTCCATCCCGCGCACCAGGCCCACGTAGGTGAGCAGCTCGCGCCCGGTGAGCCGGTCGAAGGTCCGCAGGCCGTCCGCGAGGACGCCGAGGCGGGCCTTGGCCTCGTGAGGCTGGGCCCACATGTCGTTCCCGAGCACGTGGGCGGTGCCGCCGTCGGGGCGCAGCAGGCCGGTCGCCATCGAGAGGGTGGTGGTCTTGCCGGCGCCGTTGGGGCCGACGATCCCGTAGAAGGAGCCGCGCGGGACGTCCAGCGAGATCCCGCGGACCACCTCGTTCCCGCCGAAGGACTTGCGCATCCCGCGCAGGGACAGGGCAGTGCGGTCGGGGA
>CAZHSL010000528.1:0-2233 GCA_964535185.1 uncultured Corynebacterium sp. | reverse complement strand
CAGGAGCGCGAGCGCCAGGAGCAGCCCGCCCCGTCGGTGCCCTCCTCGACCTCGGGCGGCTCCAGCTCCAGTGGCAGCTCGGGCGGAGGTTCCTCGAGCGGATCCTCCGGTGGGGAGACCTCGGGCGGCGGCTCGTCCGAGGGGCCCGGCCCGTCGGGGTGCCACCCTTACGGGCCGGAGATCTCCTACTCCGATGACGGCGGGTACTCGGGACTGCGATACGGGATGCCCGGCGGCAAGACCTTCCGCAAGTGTCGCTGAGGCGTCCGCGCCTCACGCACCGGTCGTGCGGGGCAGGTGCACGTCGATCCTCACCGCACCGCAGGCCTCCTCCTGCTGTGCGGTGACCTCCCCGCCGAGCTGCTCGGTCAGCACCCGCACGATCGACAGGCCCAGCCCGCTGGTGCGGCCCGTACGGGAGCGATCCGCGGTGTAGAAGCGGTCGAACAGCTGCTCGGCATCGATCCGTTTGCCGTCGGGGACCTCGTTGGCGACCTGCAGCAGGGCGCTGTCCTCGTCCGCTGCGAGGTTCACGGTGAGCCGGCGCCGACCGTGCTGGACGGCGTTGCGCAGCAGGTTCTGGAGGATCCGGGTGAGCTTCTCGCGGTCGGTCGCGAGCACCAGCTGCGTCGGCGGATCGAAGTCGACCTCGAGCCCGGCCGCCTCGATCGGGGCGGTCATCCCCAGCAGGCACTCGCCCACCAGCACCCCCAGATCGACCTGCTCCACCTCGAGATCCGCCTGCGCATCCAGCAGGTAGGCGTACTCGTACAGCCGGTCCACCAGGGCGCCGAGCTCGACGGTCTGCCGGTGCGCGACGGCCAGCCGCTCCCGCTGCGCGGCGTCGAGGTCGGTGCGCTCCAGCAGCTGCAGGTAGCCGCGCACCGTGGTCAGCGGGGTGCGCAGATCGTGGGAGATGTCCGCGATGAAGGAACGGATCCGCCGCTCCTCCCGGCGGGTGCGGGTCGAGGCGTCCCGGGACTGGCGCACCGTGTCGTTGACCCTCGCCGCGAGCAGCTCGAGCTGCGGGGTCACCAGCGACAGGGTGACCGCCGCCGGTGACTGCTGCGCCTGCCGCTGTTCGAGCTGACGGCGCACCTGCACGATCTGCCGCAGGACGATCAGCAGGTAGGCGAGCGTGGCCAGCCACAGCACGGCCAGGATCACGAGGAGGACGATCACCCTGGTGAGCCTAGAGCCGCGACCGTGGCCGGTCCACCGCCCTCACTTCACGTCGGCCCGTCGGAAGAGCAGCCAGGAGACCAGCCCCATCAGGGCGATGAACACCGCCGAGACCGCGAGGGCCCCCAGCAGCTCGCCCCCGGTGGACTCGGCCGTCGGCAGATGCTCGAGCGCGAAGGGGGTGAGCCCCACCAGCGTGTCGAGCCCGTCGATCTCGGCGGCCCGGGAGGCCAGAAGATCCGCGACGAAGGACCACACGAACCCGGCCGCCATCACCACCAGCGGGCGCTTCAGCCAGAAGGCGAGCGGCAGGCACACCGCGAGCTTCGCAGCCGCCAGCAGGGCGCCGGTCACGGTGAGCGCGAGGACCGAGCCGACCTCGCCGGCCGTCAGCTCCCCTCCCTCGGCCAGCAGCAGCGAGAAGGTGGTGGGGATCGCCGGCGCGAACTCCGCCCCGGTCGCCCGGCCCACCAGCACCGCGAGCCCGTAGGGGAGGGACAGGGAGGTCACCAGCGCCGCCGCGGTCACCGTCTTCGAGGCCACGAACGCTCCGCGCCCCGAGGCGAGCAGCGCGTTGTGCACGGACTTCGTCTCGAACGGCTGGGAGACCACCACGCCGTACAGCAGCGGACCCAGCAGGGAGACGAGCAGGACGTCGCTCAGCCCCTGCACCCCGCTCGCGGCCTCCGGGCTCAGGGACCCCTGGGCCAGGCTGTGCTGCAGCCAGGTGTACAGGCCGGCCGCGATCACGCAGGCCAGCAGGCACAGAGCGGCGGTCGCGCTGTGGCGCAGCACGTACAGGTCGGTGCGCAGCTGATTGATCATGACCTCTCACCTCCGACGACGGACAGGAAGAACGATTCGAGGCTCTCTCCCTCGCGGGCCAGCCGTGTGGGCCAGACATCCGCCGCGACCAGGTGGCGCAGCACCTGCTCGGCCTGGTCGGCATGGTGGGGAAGACGTACCGCACCGCCGGGCATCACCCGGGCGTCCGCGTCCGGGACCGCCTGCTCCAGGGCGGTGACCAGGGCTTCCGTGTCCGCGGCGGCGA
>CAZHSL010000527.1:0-2233 GCA_964535185.1 uncultured Corynebacterium sp. | reverse complement strand
CCGCCGGGTGGTGATCCCGCTGCTCGAGCATCTCGACGCCCGGGGCTGGACCCGCAGGATCGACGCCGGACACAGACAGGTGGTGCGGTGAGCCGCCTGTTCAGCGGTGCGCGGAGCGGACCGTCCGGGACCGGGCGACGACGTCGGGAGCGGTGCTGGTGGGGAGTTGTCCCCATGGGCGGCCTCCGCCTCAGCGTCTAGTCTCGAGGACGTGCCCCGCCGACGGGGGCTCGAGGCACGGCAGCGACACGGGACGGAGCGGGGGAGACGATGAGCGGGTTCTACGGCGGCGACACCGAGCAGATGCGGGAGCAGTCCTCCCGCTGCACCGGAGGCGCGCAGCGACTCGCGGACCTGATCACGACCGCCGGAGCCGCCGTCGCCGCCGCCGAGTGGCAGGGATCCGATGCCGACGCCTTCCGCGAGCGGTGGCACAGCGACGCCGAGGGGAAGGGCCGCAGCACTGCGGAGCTCCTCGAGCGGCTCGCCCGCGAGCTCGAGAAGCACGCCGAGGAGCAGGACGAGGCCTCCGCCTCTGACGGCGGCGGTCTCGGCGGGCTGCTGGGCGGACCGTTCCCCCCGGTGATGCCGCTGCCCTTCCCGATCCCCGGCCTCCCGATCGGACCCGGCATGCCCGGGCTCCCGGCCGGTCCCGGGTTCCCGCTCCTGCCCGGCATGCCCGGCGGTCCGACCTTCGGCGAGTGGTTCTCCGGCAACGGGGGCAGCGGTCCGCAGGGCTTCTACGGCGGTGACGGCTACGCGGGTCGCGGCCAGATGTACCACGAGGACCAGCAGCTCGGGGACACGTTCAACTGGAACGAGGACCTCGCCCCAGGTCGTGAGATCGACATGGAAGAGGGATACCTCGACTTCCATGCGGGGTCGAACTACAGCGTCGGCGCGCACAGCAACACCGACCCCTACGGCAACGTGACCGGGGTCGTCGGCGCGCGCGGCAGCCTCGAGGCCGGAGTGGACGCCCGCCTGAACCTCCCGGGTGGCTTCGGTGTGGACGCCTCGGGGGCGGTCGGGATGGAGGCCTATGGGGAGGCCGGTGGCACCATCGGGCCCGACGGCTACAGCCTCGGCGCCCGGGCCGGTGGCGGGCTGTACGCCGAGAACTCGGCCGCTCTCACCCATGAGTCGGGTGCGTCGCTGGGGATGACGCAGAGCGCCTGGGTCGGCGCCGATGCCCACGCCGCGGCCCACAGCCACTTCACCCGCAATGAGGACGGCGAGGTCAACGGGTTCAGCGGTGGGGTCAGCGCGGGGGCCTTCGCGGGCGCGGAGTACCGGCAGGACTACCATGTGGAGGCTCCCAACGGCTGGTTCTCCGTCTCGGGCGGAGCCGCCGCGACCGCGGGAGCGGGTGCGGACGCGAGCGCCGGCTACACCGTCTCCACCGACGAGGTCTCCCTCAGCCTCGGCGGCAAGTTCGCCGCGGAGCTCGGTGTGGGCGGCGGCGGCACGATCTCGGTGAATCCCAATGCGATCGTCGAGTCCGCCACCGGCGGCGAGTACAACGTCGACGACATCATCGACGGCGCGCAGGGCGCCTGGGACAGCGCCACCAGCACCGCCGGGAGCGCGCTGAGCGCGGTCAATCCCTTCGACTGAGTCCGCGCCGGCGCCCGACGGGCCGGTGGCTCAACGACCCGGCGGGCGCTGCTGGGAGAGCCACTGCTGGTGTGCTCGGATCACGGCATCACCGGCTCGCAGATACCACGGATGCGGGCCGGTGTTGTCGTCGGCGCTCTGCGTCTTGCGCAGCGGGGCGATGGGCACCACGGTGCCGTCGCGCAGCCACAGCAGCACCGCCCCACCGGGTTCGTGCATCTGGGGGACCACCACTCGGTGGACCTGCTCCCACGGCACGAATCCGCGAGCACCGAGCATCGTGGACCAGGAGACGCCACGGCCGTCCAGTCGTGCGCAGGCACGGCGCGCCAGCACGAACAGCGCGATGCCGGCCGCGATCACCAGGAGCCCCAGCAGCAGCACGAGCACGGCGCCCAGCAGCTCGCCGTGCACCAGCTGCGTCACGCCGTACAGCGCCGTGAAGAACCCGATGAAGACGAGCACCGCGCCGCCCCACATGAGCGAGGAGCTCGATCCAGCTCGGACGGTGATGGAGCGCATGAGAGTCCCTTCGAGATCGGGGTGCGGGATCAGCTCTTCGACCGCGGCTGCTTGACGGGCGGTTCACCGAGCTCGACGTCCCGGGTGAGGATCT
>CAZHSL010000526.1:0-2243 GCA_964535185.1 uncultured Corynebacterium sp. | reverse complement strand
CCCCTCACCGCCCCGGCCGCACCAGCCCGGTCTCGTACGCCAGCACCACCAGCGCGGCACGGTCGCGGGCACCGAGCCTGCTCAGCAGGCGGCTCACGTAGGTGCGGGAGGTGGCGGGGCTGAGGAACAGCTCGGAGGCGATCTCGGCGTTGGTCCGGCCCCGCCCGATGAGGGTGAGCACCTCGATCTCGCGTTCGGTGAGGTGCTCGAGCGGCCGACGGTCCGCGGGCAGCGCCCCGCCGTCGACGGCGGCGCGCATGACGGTCGCGGTGACCGCGGGCGAGAGCAGCGCATCGCCGGCGGCGACGGTGCGGATCGCCTCGCGCAGGGCGTCCGGCGCGATGTCCTTCAGCAGGTACCCGGCGGCGCCGGCGCGGATCGCCTCGTGCACATGCTCGTCCTCGTCGAAGGTGGTGAGCACGAGCACCCGCACGCCGTCCAGCGCCGGATCCGCGACGATCGCGCGGGTCGCCTCGAGACCATCCATGACCGGCATCCGCAGATCCATCAGCACGAGGTCCGGCCGCAGCTCCCGCACCCGCGAGAGCCCGGACCTCCCGTCGGCCGCCTCCCCCACCACCTGGATGTCGCCGTCGCGCTCGGCGAGCGGGCGCAGCCCGGCGCGCACCAGCTGCTGGTCGTCGACGAGCACCAGCCGGATCGCCTCGCTCATGTCTCCTCCTCGGGCCGGGCTGGCAGCTGCGCCTGCACGGTGAAGCCGTCGGGGCCGCGCCCTGCGGTGAGGGTGCCGCCGAGCAGCTCGGCGCGCTCGCGCATCCCGCTGATGCCGGTGCCTATCGGCCGTCCCGTCCCCGCCGGCCGGCCGCGACCGTCGTCGCTGATCCGCAGCGACAGGCAGCTGCCCGTGAGCTCGGCCCGGACGTGCACCCGGGTGGCGCGGGCGTGGCGGAGCACGTTGGTCATCGATTCCTGGACGATCCGGTAGGCGGCGGCGTCCACCGGCCGGGGCAGCGACTCGGCCGGCACGGAGAGCTCCGCCTCGACCTCCACGCCCGCGGCCCGGGCCGTCTCCAGCACCCGGTCCAGGGACGCGAGCCCCAGGGCGGGCGCGGGGCCGGCGGAGGGTTCGGCGCGCAGCACCTTCACGGTGCGGCGCAGCTCGCGCAGGGACTCCGAGGTCGCGGCGCGCACCTCCTCGAGGGCCGAGCGCGCCGCGTCCTCGTCGGCGGCCTCGGCGGCGACGGCCGCGTGCAGGGACGCGACCGAGAGGGTGTGGCCGATGGTGTCGTGCAGGTCGCGGGCGATCCGCATCCGCTCCGCGTGCATCCGCGCCTCGGCGGCGAGCGCCTCCTCGGCGGCGGTGAGCTCGGCGATGCGTGCCGAGCGCTCCCGCGCCTCCCGCGCCAGGCGCACCGCCGCCCCGAGGGCGAGGGACGCGGCGGCGAGCGCGAGCTCGGTGACGAAGCTGTAGCCGCTGAGCGCCGCCTCCGGCGCGGTGTCCTCGAGCCGGAAGAAGGACGACACGGCGATCAGCACCACGGCGCAGCCGATCCCCCAGCCGGTGCGGCGCATCTCCGCGACCGAGTACAGGGCCCCCACCGCGGGCAGCACCATGCCGATCGGCGGGAACCCGGCGGCGTAGTAGACGAAGATCAGCAGGATCGTCACCATCAGGACGATCACGGGCAGGTGGCGCCGGCCCAGCAGCAGCGCCCCGAACACCGCCGCGCACCCGAGACCCACCAGCGGGGACACACCCGCCGGATCGGTCGCGATCACCACCGCGATCACGAGCGTCACCGCGACGGCGAGCGCGACGTCCGCCAGGTGCTCGTCCAGGCGCGCCCAACGGGCGGTCCGGGTGGCGCGGGCGGGAGCAGTCATGCGCCCAGAGTACGAAGCGGTCGGGCGCACCGCAGTCGACCCCGGTCGCCGCGGATGTCGCCCCCGGGCGACATCGCAGTCGAGGAGCACCGGGGGCAGGAGCCGCTCCCGGGCCGATGTGCCGCCGGGCCCGCGAGCGGGACCGTGGAGCCCATGAACACCGCTGCACACTCCTCACCGCCTGCACCGCCCCGTCGGCCGCTGCCCTGGCTGCTGATCATTGGGCTCGCCTCCCTCTCGCTGCTGTGGCCGCTGACCTCGCAGTGGCAGCTCGGGCAGGGCCTGCCCCGCGCCGCCCTGATCCTCTCCCTCACCGCCGTGGTGTGGATCGGCGTGGTGGGCGTGGGCCGCATCCCCCACCCCGTGCTCACGCTGACCCTCGCCGGGGTGCTGCACGG
>CAZHSL010000525.1:0-2246 GCA_964535185.1 uncultured Corynebacterium sp. | reverse complement strand
AAGCTGGGGCTGCGCGACCGCGTGCAGCTGGTGATCTTCGCGTACGACAACGGTCTGGTCTCCCCCGCGCCCTGATCCCCCGGAAGGACCACGCGCCTGGCTCCTCGGAGCGAGGCAGGAACCGCTCCTCCGCGCGACGCGGCACGGTGCACCCCGTTCATAGCCTCCTCGCCGTCACCCGACGAGGAGCCCCGCATGAGCGTCACCGATCTCTCGCCCCACCGCCCGTCCCCGCCGCCCGCGGCGCCCGCAGCGCCTGCCCGATCCCACCGCGATCCCGGCATCGACCTGGTCCGTGCCCTGTGCGTCGCGGCCGTGATGCTGGTGCACGGCCTGCAGGTGGCCGTCACCCTCGGCGCCGACGGGCCCGTGCTCGAGTACGCCACGCGCGGGGCCGCCTGGTACCCGGCGCTGACCTGGGTGCTGCAGGTGATGCCCCTGTTCTTCGTGGTCAGCGGCTTCGCGGGCGCGATCGGGCTGCGTCGCCTGCGCGCACGAGGGGGCTCCACCGCGGACTTCCTCGCCGCCCGCGTGCACCGCCTGCTGGTGCCCGCCCTGGCGCCGCTGGCCGTGTTCGCCGCGGCCCTGACCGCCCTGGCCGCCCTCGGCGTGCCGGAGGAGCTGCTGCGGGAGGCGGGGCTGCGCTGGCGCGAACCGCTGTGGTTCCTGGCCGTGTTCCTCGGCGTGCAGGCCCTGTTGCCGAGGCTGCTGCGCCTCCACGACCGCGCCCCGTGGACCTCCCTGTTCGCACTGGTGGGTGCGGCCGTGCTCGTCGACCTGCTGCGCGCCGGCACCGGGATCGAGGCGATCGGCTATGCGAACCTGGCCTTCGTCTGGCTGGCGCTCCAGCAGGCGGGCTTCCTGCTCGCCGACGGTCAGCTCGAGAGGCTGCCCCGTCCGGGGAGGGCGGCGGCGGCGATCGCGTCCGTCGCCGTGCTCGCGCTCATGGTCCTCACCGGCGTCTGGTCCCCGGATCTCATCGCGCACCTGAACCCGCCCACCACCGCGCTGCTGGTGCTCGGGGCGGCGCAGACGATGGCGCTGTCCCTGCTGCGCCCTCACCTGATCTCGCTCGCCCGGCGCCCCCGGATCGCGGCCGCGACCGGCTTCGTCACCGCACGCACCATGACGTTCTACCTGTGGAACCTCTCGGCGCTGCTGCTGCTCGCCGGCGCCCTCCTGCTGCTCGCGGTGCAGGGGCTGCTCGTGCTGCCGGAGCCCTCCACCGCCGGATGGTGGGTGACCCGCCCGCTGTGGCTGGCGGCGTCGATCGCGCTCACCGCGGCGGCTGCCTGGATCGCCGGTCCCCTCGAGCGGCTCAGGATGCCGCAGCCGACGCGCTCTGTCGGCCACGCCGCACAGGCGATAGGGCTCGGCATCGCCGCCCTCGGCCTCGTGCTCGCTACCGGGGCCACGGCCGTGTCCCTGCTGGGCGGATCGGCCCTGCTGCTGCTCGCCCTGCGTCGCGCCCGCGCACGTGCCGAGGGATGGGACGGCGGGACCCCGGTCCCAGGCGACGTATACCCGGTCGGGGTACGGTCGGCGTGGCCCTGCCGTTGCCCCGAAGGATCTTCATGCCCTCCGCCCTGCCGCGTCGCACCCTGTTCGCCGCCCTCGCCGCGACCCCGCTGGTCCTCGCCGGCTGCTCCCGCGGCCCCTCCGCTGCGGAGGAACTGCTGGCCGCGCATGATCTGCCCAGCGGCACGGCGCGCGAGGTGATCGACGCGCTCGAGGCGCTGCCGCTGGACGAGCGACCCGCGGAGCTGCTCGCCTCCGTCGGCACCGACGTGCTCACCCTCTCCGACGCCGCCGGGCGGGAGGCGACCCTCGAGCTGCCCTCGGAGGAGCTGTACGTCTCGGTCGCACCGTTCGTGTCGGGGACCCACGAGTGCTTCCTCCACAGCCTCACCACGTGCCTCGGCGAGCTGGCGGAGGAGGAGCTCGCGGTGCGGGTCGAGGACGCCTCCGGGACGCTGCTGATCGACGAGGAGCGCACCACCGCGCCGAACGGCTTCCTGGGCCTGTGGCTGCCGCGGGACGAGGAGCTCACGTTCACCCTCACCGGAGATCCCGGCGAGGCCACGACGACGCTGCGCACCGATGCCGAGGCCCCCACCTGCGTCACCACGATGCAGCTGGGGGCCTGAGCCCGATCCGCCCTCAGCGCCGGTCGGCGACCGCCTCGGGACGGAGGTCCAGGCGGCGCAGCAGCTGCGCGTTCAGCGCCACCACCACGGTCGAGGCGC
>CAZHSL010000524.1:0-2251 GCA_964535185.1 uncultured Corynebacterium sp. | reverse complement strand
GTGCGCGAGGCCGTGGTCGCACTGGGCTTCGTGGAGCGCGGCGAGCTCACCGAGGAGCAGCTGGACTCGGCGCTCGACGTGCTGTCCATGACCGCGCCGAAGGCCTGATCCGAGGCTCGACCACAGGCTGACCTGCACGGGGCGTCCCACCAGCGGTGGGGCGCCCCGTCGTCATCCCCGGCCCTCCCGGCAGCCCCGCCCCCTGTCACCGACGGGCCCCTGGCGACGCAAGCTGGCGATATAGCCACCTCCCGCCGCCATAGGCCATCGCGTGACACGCGTCGTCCCGCCCGGCCCGGCGACGTGGTGTGATGGCCACATGGAAGCGACTGAGCACTACGGGATCTACGGCCTGTGGCGCCATCAGGGCAGGCTCGTGCTCGTCCGGAAGAGCCGCGGTCCGTACACCGGCCTGCTCGATCTGCCCGGTGGCTCGCCCGAGCCCGGCGAGTCGAGCGAGCAGACGCTCGCCCGTGAGCTTCTCGAGGAGACCGGGGCTCGCCTGTCCGAGAGCTCCGCATCTCGATCGTTCGACCTCCACGTCACGACCGACAGCTCAGGCCGCACGATCGACTTCCGGCACCGGGGCCAGATCCTCGAGGTGCAGGTGGATGGGGATCTGCGCCTCGACATCGTCGACCAGGACGTGCACGGGGTCGTCCTGGCCGCAGGTCTCACCACCGATCAGCTCTCCCCGCTGGCCCTGGAGGCCCTTCGGCAGTTCCCCTCCTACCGGTCCGTGACTCTGCGCGGGGCGCGCACGGGACCTTCGACGCGGTGGCTGACGCCGCCCACTTCCGCCTCGTCACGCACATCGGCACCGGCGAGAGCGTCGAGAGCACGGTGATCAAGCGGCCCAACGACACGATCCACCTCGATGTCGACGCCGATGGTCACCTCTTGTGAGCGGAGGTCGTCGGGGCGAAGTCGCTGCTTCGCGACGAGACCATCGCGGGGCTCGAACAGATCGACTGATCCCCCCGCCGCTGCCGCCAGATGCCCGCACCGACCACCGGCTTCTCAGGCCAGCAACGACGATCAGGCACGGAGCACCTGGCGATGCTCGCGCCGACGCAGCATCGCCCGCAGCGTGCGCTCGGTCGACCCCCACTGCAGGAACACCTGTTCCCAGGTGAGCCGGGTGACCCGGTACCCACGGGACGCCAGCGCGAGGTCGCGCCGTCGGTCCTCGCGGTACTGAGCGGGATCGTCATGGAAGCGTCGGCTGTCGCATTCGATCACCCAGTTGGTTCCCACCAGCAGATCGACTCGGATCCGCGGAGCGAGCTGGACCTGGCTGCGCACCTTCACGCACCGCTCCTCCAACCACCAGCGCACCGCCGTCTCCGTGCCGGACTGCGCATCGGACCGCACTCTCGACAGCGGTATCCGTTGCTTCTGCGGCAGCCCCTCGAGGAGCTGTACCAGCTGTGGTCTGGGGAGCTTGCGCTGGTTCATCGCTGACTCGATGAGGATGGCCGCCTTGACGGTGGGGAGACAGCGGGCCGCGTGATCCAATGCGCGAAGGAGGTCTGGCACCGGATCATCGTCCGGCCAGGTGCGCATGCGCGGGCGGTGCAGGACCACCGGCTGCGTCGCCCGACGCTGTGCTTCGTCGGCAGGTTCCGGCAGCGGCACCAGCTCCCCTGATACCGGATCGACCCTCCGGCGAAGCTGCAGAACCTGCGGGGCCGGCACGGGCGACTCCACGGCCCGGGGACGGTAGGCGTGGACCCCGCTCGCCAACGGCACCCAGAGGCCGTGGAGGGCCGCAGCATCGAGGCAGGTGGGCCGCACTCCGAGTGCGAGCAGGGCTACCAGATCTGCAGGAGCCTCGGCGGTCACGTACCACTGCCCCACGGCTCGGATCGTGCCGTCGCGGAGCATGCGGCGCCGGCGACGAGAATCTGGCTCCACCCGCTTCAGCCCCGACGCGCGGATCACTCCTGGGATCTCCATGCCGGGATCTCATCACCGGTGCCCGGGCCCGTGGGCGCAGCCGCGCCAGCTGTGGATGGCCATGACCTGAGGAGGACCGATCGCCAGTGCGCTGGGCGGGCCTGGATCGAAATGGCCTATGGCGACGCGAGGTGGCGATATAACCAGCTCACCCCGCCATAGGCCCTTCCGAGACCACAAGACGGGGCTGCGGGACGGCGAGGGACGTCTCGCCCGGTCGCCGCACGGCCCCACCCGCTCAGGGGATCGGCTCATCCAGCACGTGCGTGACCAGCTCCGCCACCTTGGACCG
>CAZHSL010000523.1:0-2251 GCA_964535185.1 uncultured Corynebacterium sp. | reverse complement strand
CGTGAGCATCGAGTGATACGTGCACGCACACGCACGATACAAAATGCCGTAGGCCTTCTCTCGTACGACTGCGTGAAAGTGATTGTCGTCCGAGACGGCTCACGCATAGTTCAGTCTCGCATTCCCGGGTGCTCCTGGATCGGTCAAGCGCGACCACACCGAAGCCGTATTGCCGGTGGAGTGGCTGAAGTCTGCGGCCTCCATCGCCTCAGGGTATTGACGGACCCGATTCGTGCGCACTGGATCTCATGGTCGACGCGCGGCCCTCGGCGCTCAAGGGCGGCTGCGGATCAGAACTCCGTCGGCAGCGGCGTCACGGTCCCACCGGTGCGGCGGGCGCGTCGGCGGGCGCGTCCTCATCCGCCGGGCCCGCCCACTTCGGGGCCTGCGGCTGCCAGCGCGCCATCTGCTCGAGGAGATCGGCCGGGTCGTCGCCGACGATGAGCGAGTCGCGGAACCGCGGCGAGAGGAAGCCGGTGGCCACCATCCGGTCGAGCATCGCCAGCAGCGGCTGCCAGAAGCCGTCGACGTCGTACAGTGCGACGGGCTTCGCATGCAGGCCCAGCTGCTGCCAGGTCCAGACCTCGAAGAGCTCCTCGAGCGTTCCCGCTCCGCCGGGCAGGGCGACGAATCCGTCGGCGAGCTCCGCCATCCGGTTCTTCCGGGTGTGCATGTCGGGGACGACCTCGAGCTGGGTGAGCTCGGCATGGGCGATCTCGCCGTCCACCAGGGCCTGCGGGATCACTCCGTGGACAGCGCCTCCGGCCGCGAGCGCCGCATCGGCGACCACTCCCATCAGCCCCACCTTGCCGCCGCCGTACACGATCGAGACGCCGCCCGCCGCGGCGGTGCGCACGAAAGCGCCCGCGGCCCGCGAGAAGCCCGGGTCGCTGCCGGACGCGGACCCCGTGAAGACCGCGACGGTTCCGAGACGCGGCCGAGCGCCTAGGGCCGGCAGGACGACGTCGCGCAGGAGCGGTGCCAGCTCCGCCGTCGCGTCGGCCGGATGCACCCACTCGACGTGCTCGATCTCCGCCAGCGGTGCTCCCACCTCGACCCAGGGGTGTTCGAAGACGGTGGCGCGCACATCGTGACCGGGCTCGTTCGCGGCCGGTGCGGAGAACTCGCCCACCAGATGCAGGCGCCCGGCGTCCAGCTCGACCCCCAGCTCCTCGGCGCACTCGCGGACCGCCGCCTGCCGGGGCGATTCGCCGGCCTCCGGCTTCCCACCGGGGAACATGAGCAGATCGGAGCCGCGCTTGCGGACGGTGAGGACCCGGCCCTCCGCATCGCGGATGACGACGGCGCTGACGGTGATCGGATCGGACATGCGGCTCCCTGCTCCGGCGCGCGGCCGAGCACTGCGGATCGGGTTCGTGACGGCCGCAGATCCTATCGCCGCCCCCGGCCCTCGCCGCGCCCCACGCCCAGGGCCTCGCTGTGACCCTCTCCTCTCCGTAGGCTCGGGTGCATGAACGATGCATCGCAGGAGCGCCAGGTCGGTCGCCGCGGTGATCTGCGGATCGAGCCGTACCGGCCGGCGCACCGCTCGGCGGCGCTCGACCTGGCGATCCGCGGCTGGACGCCGGTCTTCGCCCGCCTGCGCGGGGCCGTGCCCCGGTTCGTGTACGACAACTTCTGGCGGGAGGGCTGGCAGGCCAGGCAGCGGGACGACCTGGCACGGCTGCTCGACGACACCCCCGAGGACGTCGACGTCGCGGTGGTCGACGGAGCCGTCATCGGCTGGGTCTGCACCCGGATCCACGCCGAGGACTCGATGGGCGAGGTCCACGTGATCGTCGTCGATCCGGACCATCAGGGCAGGGGAGCGGGGCGGGCGCTGATGGACCACGCCCAGGCACGGGCGCGGGAGGCCGGGATGCGGATGGTCATGGTGGAGACCGGGGACGATCCGGGGCACGAGCCCGCCCGGCGGCTGTACGAGTCGGCCGGCTACCAGCGCTGGCCCGTCGCCCGCTACTTCGCGGACCTCGCCTCGGCTCCGCCCTCGGCACGGCCCGGATCCGCCGACGGCTGACTTCCGCGCTGCACTCCCACCTCGCACGGGACTCCGCGTACGGTACAGCCGCGAGGGCTGCGGGCCACGCCTGTCGCGGCGAACCAGCGCGCCGACCAGCACGGCGGACAACCTGGGAGTGAGCCGAACGCCCGCTGATAGCCTCGTCGTGCTGAGGTCGATCGGCCGTTCGGCCGGCGCACCTCCTGCGACCATGTTCCCGAGTCCAGAAGG
>CAZHSL010000522.1:0-2260 GCA_964535185.1 uncultured Corynebacterium sp. | reverse complement strand
CCGGGCCGATGACGGGACGCCGCGGGGGCGGGGGAGGGCTGCGTGCTCGTGCTCATCGTGGGGTGGTGCTCCGGGAGGCGGTGACTCGGGCACTTCTTGTGCCTCTGACACGGTACGGCGGGTGGGGTGGGAGGAGCAGGCCTCTTCGCGAACCTCACACCGGGGCGCGGGGCAGGACCGAACGGTCGAAATACCGTCCAGGCCTCGACGTCCACCCGCTCAGCGGGTCTACTCGGGGTATCCCGACGCCGTGACGAAGGAGATCTCCGAGATGACCTCGTACGACCATCTGATCATCGGGGGAGGGCAGGTCGCCGACGATGCCGCCCGCGCTCTGCGCGAGCACGGGGCCGACGGCAGCATCGGCATCCTCAGCTCCGACGAGGACGCCCCCTACACCCGCCCCGCGCTCACCAAGAAGCTGTGGATCGATCCCGAGTTCGGCGAGGACGCCGTCCCGCTGAACACGGTCGAGGACACCGGCGCCGAGATCCGCGTACGCACGGTGGTCACCGCGATCGACCGCGAGGCGAAGCAGGTCGAGCTCGAGGGCGGGGAGCGCATCGGCTACGGCACGCTGCTGCTGGCCACCGGCTCCGAGCCGCGCCGCCTCGAGGGCCCCGAGGACGAGCGCATCATCCACTTCCGCAGCTTCGCGGACTACCGCACGCTGCGCCACCTGGTGACCGACGGGTCGCGCGCCGTGGTCGTCGGCGGCGGATTCATCGGCGCCGAGCTCGCCGCGACCCTGTCGGTCAGCGGCGCCCACGTCACCCTCGTGTTCCCCGACGACGTGCTCGGCGCCTCCCAGTTCCCACCGAGCATCGCGGAGCGGTACCAGAAGCTGTTCACCGACCACGGCGTCGAGCTGCTGCCCGGCCACCGCGCCGAACAGGTCACCGTGCAGGACGATGCGGACGTGGGCGTCACCCTCGACGACGGCACCGCCGTGGGCGGCGACCTGGTGGTGATCGGACTGGGCGCCGAGCCCCGCCTCGACCTCGCCCGCGAGGCAGGCCTCGAGGTCTCCGAGGGTGTCGTGGTCGACGAACACCTGCGCACCTCGGACCCCGCGATCTGGGCGGCCGGCGACATCATCGAGTACCCCGATGCGATCCTCGGCCGCACCCGCATCGAGCACGTCGACCACGCCCGCGAATCCGGCGCCGCCGCCGGGCGGGCGATGGCCGGCTCCGACGCCCCCTACGACCACACGCCCTACTTCTACTCGATGGTGTACGGGGTGCGCTGGGAGGCCATCGGCACGCTCGACCCCTCCCTCGAGATGCTCGAGGTCCACCACGACACCCGGCGCAGCGTCGTCTACTACCTCGACGACCAGGGCCGGCCCGTCGGCGTGCTGATGTGGCAGATCGAGGGCGCACGGGACGCCGCCCGCACGGTCATCGCCGACGGGATCACCGACCGGGACCTGCTGCGCGGGAGCATCGGCTGACCATGGACCTGCACATCACCGGGAAGAAGGCGCTGATCACCGGGGGCGACTCCGGGATCGGCTGGCACACCGCACAGGAGCTGCTGCGCGAAGGGGTGACGGTGTTCCTCACCGACCGCGACCCCGACGAGCTCGCCCGCGCCGCGGACGCCCTCGACGCCCCCGCGGGCCGCGTGCACCACCATGCCGCCGACGTCACCCGCCTCGAGGAGATCGAGGCGCTCGGCGCGGCGGTGCAGGACGCGATCGGGGACATCGACATCCTCGTCCACGCCGCCGGGGTCACCGGTGCGCAGGGGCTGTTCCACGAGATCGACGACGAGGGCTGGGTGGACACGCTCACCACGGACCTGCTCGGCGCCGTACGCGTCACCCGGCAGTTCCTGCCCGCGCTGCGGCGCGGCGGCTGGGGCCGCCTGGTGTTCCTCACCTCCGAGGACGCCGTGCAGCCCTACGACGACGAACTGCCCTACTGCGCCTCCAAGGCCGGGCTGCTCGCGCTGTCCAAGGGCCTCTCGCGCACCTACGCCCGTGAGGGTCTGCTGGTCAACGCCGTCTCCCCGGCGTTCATCCACACGCCGATGACCGACGCGATGATGGACAGGCGCTCCGCGCAGCTCGGCGTGGACCGGGACGAGGCGATCGGCTCCTTCCTCGAGGAGAAGCGCCCGTACCTCGAGCTCGAGCGGCGCGGCGAGCCCGAGGAGGTCGCCGCGGTGATCGCCTTCCTGTGCTCGGACCGCGCCTCGTTCGTGGTCGGCTCGAACTACCGGGTCGACGGGGGCTCGGTCGCGACGCTCTGAG
>CAZHSL010000521.1:0-2269 GCA_964535185.1 uncultured Corynebacterium sp. | reverse complement strand
CAGGTCAAGGAGCTCGGCGTCGACCAGGTCGACCCCACCGATGCCTGGCTGCCGCTGGCCAAGCTGAGCGACGAGCGCGTCGAAGAGTTCCGGCGGGTGCTGGACGGCGAGGGCCTGACGCTCTCCTCGATCTCCATGACCCGCAACTCCGTCGTGGACGTCCAGCACGGCGAGCAGAACCTCGCCGATGCGCACCGCTTCATCGAGCTCGCCCCGAGCTTCGGCGTGACCGTCGTGAACACCGGGTTCATGCAGGCCCTCACCGAGAAGCAGGCCCAGGCCATCTGGTTCTGGCTCGAGGACGGCCACGTGGACGACCCGGCGCTGCGCGACCTCGCGATCGAGCGGGTGCGCGAGCTCGGCGACGCCGCGGCCGCGCAGGGCGTCCAGCTGAGCCTGGAGATGTACGAGGACACCTACGTCGGCACCGCCGACGAGGCCGTCTCCTTCATCACCGACGTCGACCACGACGCCGTCGGCCTGAACCCCGACCTCGGCAACCTGGTGCGCCTGCACCGCGAGGTGGAGCCCTGGCCGGACATGTTCGAGAAGGTCCTGCCGCACTCGAACTTCTGGCACATCAAGAACTACACGCGCGACCTCGACCCGGCCACCGGCGCCTACTCGAGCGCCCCGATGCCGCTGAAGTACGGCTACATCAACTACCGCACCGTGATCCGCCGCGCCCTCGAGCTCGGCTACACCGGGCCGTTCTGCTGCGAGCACTACGGCTCCGACTCGCTCGGCGTGATCGCCGAGAACGTGCACTACATCCGCCAGGTGCTCACCTCGGCCCTCGCCGAGCAGAGCGCCTGAGGCCTCCCCGCCCCACGTTCGCCGCCCGTTCGAAGGAGAACCCGATGACCATCGAGACCAGGACCATCCAGCCCTTCCCCGCCGCCCGCACCGCGCTGGTCACCGGCGCGGGAGCCTCGCGCGGCATCGGTCGGCGCGTCGTGCGCAAGCTCGTCGCGGAGGGATGGAGCGTCGCCGCGGCCGACCTCGACGGCGCCGCCGTCGAGGAGTTCGCCGCGGAGCTGACCGCCGAGATCCCCGCGGACTCCGGCCAGAAGGTGATCGGCGTCGCCGTGGACATCAGCGACCAGGCCTCGGTCGACGCCGCCTACGCACGGGTCGATGCTGAGATGCCGCAGCTGGTGGCGCTGGTGAACCTCGCCGGGATCCCCAGCCCCCACGCATTCCTCGACATCACCTCGGAGATCTGGGACCGGGTGATGGGCGTCAACGGCAAGGGCACCCTGCTGATGATGCAGGCCGGTGCCCGACGCATGATCGACGGCGGCGTGGGCGGCCGGATCGTGAACACCTCCTCGATCACGGCGCTCGACGGCGGCGGCACCTTCTCCAAGACCGGCTACGCCGCGGCCAAGGCCGCCGTGCAGGGCCTGACCCGAGGAGCGGCCCGCGAGCTCGGCGAGCACGGCATCACCGCGAACGTGATCCTGCCCGGCCCGATCGACACCGACATCATGGGCGGCACCCTCACCGACGAGCGCAAGGCCGGGATGTCCTCGAACATCCCGCTGCAGCGGGTGGGCCAGCCCGAGGAGGTCGCGGGCCTGATCAGCTTCCTGGTCAGCGAGGACTCGAGTTTCGTCAGCGGCACCTCGATCAACGTCGACGGCGGCAAGCACATGCACTGAGCCCGGCCCGCCGTCCGTCGGCCACCCGACGGAGGGCGGGGCGGCACCGCACGACCCGCGACCGGACCACTCGTCCCGCTCGCTCTAGCAAATATCCCATAGGATTCGTACACTGGGCGCAGAGGCTCCCGACCGATCACCACACAGGGAGATCGGCGGCGGCAGCGCCCCGCACACCGAGGGCGATCCACTCGGACGAAGGAGTTCCTCCATGACCATCTCCACCGTGACCATCGTCGGCGCGGGCTACATGGGCGGCGGCATCGCCCAGGTCCTCGCGATCGCCGGGTTCGAGGTGACCGTCGCGGACGTCAGCGTCGAGAACGCGAACGCCTCGCTCGAGCGCCTGCAGAAGGAGGCGCGCGACTTCGAGGAGCAGGGCCTGTACGCGCCCGGCTCCGCGGATCTCGTCGCGAAGAACATCACCGCCGGCAAGACCCTCGAGGAGGCCGTCGCCGACGTCGACTTCATCGAGGAGGCCGTCTTCGAGCGCGTCGACGTCAAGCGCGACGTCCTCGCGAAGATCTCCGAGCACGCCCGCCCCGACGCGATCATCGGCACCAACACCTCGACCATCCCGGTCAAGGAGCTCGAGAGCGCCGTGA
>CAZHSL010000520.1:0-2275 GCA_964535185.1 uncultured Corynebacterium sp. | reverse complement strand
GCCCGGCGGCGCCCGAGCGGGTCGCCGAGCCCACCTCCTCGTGGTCGTTGGCGACCATCAGCGCGATCGGGGCGGGGCCGCCGTCCGCGGGGCGCGGCTCCTCGCCGGCGAGCGTGATCAGGGCCTGCACCTCGGCGTGCACCGAGCTGAGGTTGTCCAGCCGGGCGGAGGCGAGGAACTCCTCGTGCGCGCCGAACAGCGCCGGCGCCTGGGCATCGACCGTGAGCACGTCGAAGCCGACGATGTCGTCGGGGTCGATCGGGTCCGCCGGGACGTCCTCGCCGAGCAGGTGCCCGGTCCCGTCGAGCGGCTCGGCATGGGCGGCCAGCAGCACGCGCGCGTCGACGTCCCCGATCCCCAGGATCGGCTGCATGTGCCGCTGCGGATCGAGCTGCAGGCCGTCCTTGTTCACCGCCCGGTCCAGGTGCACCGCGAGCTGGGGCACCCGCAGCACCGGCGGCGTGGAGACCAGGGCGCGCCGACCGTCGCGCAGCGTGAGCAGTCCTGCCAGGCGCAGCTCCCGGTCCAGCCACGAGTTCAGCAGCGGCCCGCCGTAGACCTCGACCCCCACCTGGGAGAGGTTCTCCCGCCCGAGCTCGGGGTTCGGCTTGAGCTTGAGCGCGGGGGAGTCCGTGTGCGAGCCGACGATCCGCCACGGCGTGCCCGCATCGGCCCCCTCCGGCGCGATCCAGGCGATCAGCGACCCGTCGCGGATCACGTAGCGCGCCCCGGAGACGTCCTGGGCGGTCCAGTGCGCGGTCTCCTGCACGGGGGAGAAGCCCGCTGCGCGCAGCCGGCGCGTGGACTCCTGGACGGCGTGGAAGGAGGACGGGGAGGCGGAGACGAACTCGCCCAGGTCGAGCGTGGTGGCCCGGGCGCGGGAGGACGGTGCGGCGGCGGAGTGGCGAGTCACGGGTTCATTGAACCATCGGTGCCGCGGCAGGGGAGCATGCGCAGCAGCTTCGCCTCGCCCACCTGGAGCACCACCTCGGCGGAGCCGGTCTCGGAGATCTCGTTGAGCCCGGTGTAGGTGGCGGAGCGGCCGTGGATCTCCTGGGGCCCGAAGTCCAGGGCGTACTCGACGTTCAACTCCTCCGCGGCGTCGCACACCTCGGGATCGGTGCGGGCGTCGTCGAGTTCGGCGTTGAGCAGATGCACCTCGGGCTCCGCCTGGAAGCCCATATAGGTGTTGAGCACCTGCCGGTCGGAGATCGCGTAGGCGAGCGAGCTGCCGTTCCAGGCGTTGGTCGCGATCACCGCCTCCTCGGGAACCACCTCGGGCAGCCGCTCCAGCAGCTCCCGCTCATCGGTGCTGAGCAGACCGCTGGTCCGCCAGGCCGACTCGAAGTACTCCTGATTGACCCGGGAGCCGGGGGAGAGCACGCCGAGGGCCAGCACCAGCACGCCGATCACGGCGGTGGCCACCGCTGCGGGCATCCCCGCGAGAGAGGGGCGGTGGCGCACGGCGAGGTGCTGGAGGCTCTCGATGCCCAGGGCGAGCACCGGGATCGCGGCGACGGCGATGATCGCAGTGACCCGGTTGTTGTCCGTGTACCAGTTGCCGAACAGGAGATAGCGGAGATCGCCCACCGGGGTGCTGCGCGTCAGCAGCGACATCGCCGTGGCCGCGAGCCAGGGCGCCAGCAGCCAGCGCGACCGGGACAGCAGCAGCACGGCCGCCGCGCAGCCCAGCATCACCAGACCCAGCGGGACGAAGGTGGGGGTGGCGTTGGGGGCCAGCGAGAACGCCTGCCCGACCGCCTCCTTCAGCGAGGCGTTGGGCTCCCAGACCGCGGATTCCTGCGAGGGCCGCAGCCGCACCCACATCGCCGCCGAGCCCGCCAGCGCCACGACGGTGACGACGGCCAGCGGCCACAGACGATGGGCCGTGCGGACGGAGGGGGAGAACCGCTCGCGCGCGCGTGCCAGGGTCCCCCAGATCAGGATCGGCAGACCCAGCACCATCCCCACGAACACCCCCTGCGGGTGGGCGAGCGTCACGGCCGCGCACACCACCGGCAGCAGCACGGCGAGCTGGAGTCCGGTGAGCCGCTGCGCGGAGCGGGGGGCGAGACCCGCCAGATGGCACACCGCGATCACCACCAGCGGCATCATCGTCATGCACAGGAAGTACGGCAGCACGATGCCCCAGTACATGAGGGCCAGGGGGAAGGCGCCGGTGACCCCGGCCAGCGTGCCCGCGACCATCCAGCCGACGGGCCCCGCGGTGGTGCAGGTGCGCATCAGGGCCATCAGCGCCAGCGGCCACAGCACC
>CAZHSL010000519.1:0-2276 GCA_964535185.1 uncultured Corynebacterium sp. | reverse complement strand
AGCCCACCGCGGAGGGCATGCGGCCCAGCAGCGTGGAGACCTCGGAGCCGGCCTGCGTGAAGCGGAAGATGTTGTCGATGAACAGCAGCACGTCCTGCGCCTGCTCATCGCGGAAGTACTCCGCCATCGTCAGGGCCGAGAGGGCCACGCGCAGACGGGTCCCCGGCGGCTCGTCCATCTGGCCGAAGACCAGCGCGGTCTTGTCGATGACGCCGGACTCGGTCATCTCCTCGATGAGGTCCCAGCCCTCACGGGTGCGCTCGCCCACGCCGGCGAACACGGAGACGCCGTCGTGGTTGTTGGCCACGCGGTAGATCATCTCCTGGATGAGCACCGTCTTGCCGACGCCCGCGCCGCCGAACAGGCCGATCTTGCCGCCCTTGACGTACGGGGTGAGCAGGTCGATCGACTTGATGCCGGTCTCGAACATCACCGTCGAGGACTCGAGCTGGTCGAAGTTCGGGGCCTTGCGGTGGATGGGCCAGCGATCGGTGATCTCGAGCTGGTCGGCGCCCTTGTTCAGCGGGTTGCCGACCACGTCGAAGACCGTGCCGAGGGTGACGTCGCCGACGGGCACCGAGATCGGCGCGCCGGAGTCGGTCACGGCCTGGCCGCGGACCACGCCGTCGGTGGGCTTCAGGGCGATGCCGCGCACCATCCCGTCACCGAGGTGCTGGGCGGTCTCGAGGGTCAGGGTCGAGGCCTCCAGGCCCGAGCCGGTGTCCTCGATCTCGATGGTCAGCGCGTTGTAGAGCTCCGGGATGTTCCCGGGCGGGAACTCGATGTCGACGACGGCGCCGGTGACGCGGGCGACGCGTCCGGTGGCACCGGCCGCCTGGGCGGCGGGGGCCTGGCTGTCAGTGGTGGTGGTCATGTGCGTTCTCTCCATGTCGTGCCGACGCGGGGCGTCGTCGGCCTGTGTCAGCGTTCGGTGCGGCCGGATCCGGAGAGGGCGTCGGCGCCGCCGACGATCTCCGTGATCTCCTGCGTGATCTCCGCCTGGCGGGCGGAGTTCGCCAGCCGGGTGAACTTGTTGATCTGGGTCTCCGCGTTGTCGGTGGCGGACTTCATCGCACGCTGCGTCGAGGCGTGCTCGGAAGCCATCGCCTGCAGCAGGATGTTGATGATCCGTGACTCGATGTAGCGCGGCAGCAGCTCGCCGATGACCGACTCCGCATCGGGCACGAACTCGTACAGCGGGTACGTGGGCGCGTTCTCGCCGCGCACATCTCCCAGGCCCATCGGCACCATCCGCACCGAGCGGGCGCTCTGGAGGAAGCGGCTCTGGAAGCGGGTGGAGACCACGTAGAGCTCGTCGAGGTGCACCGCCCGGTCCTCGGAGACGAGGTCCTCGGTGAGGGCGGCGGAGATCTCCCGACCCAGGGCCGGCAGCTCCTCCTCCTTGTACGGCGTCCACGAGCGCTGCGGGGGCCGGTTGCGGAAGCGGTAGTACGAATCGCCCTTGCGGCCGACGACGTACATCACGGGCTCCTTGCCCTCGTCGCGCAGCGTGTTCGCGAGCTGCTCGGCCTCACGGATCACGTTGTGCGAGTACGGGCCGGTCATGCCGCGGTCCGCAGTGATCAGCAGGATCCCGGCGCGGCCGGTCTCCGACCGCTCGTTGTCCAGGAACGGGTGCGAGATCTCGTTGGAGTGCGTGGCCACCGAGCCGATCGCACGGGTGAGCGCGTCGGCGTACGGCGTCGTCGCCTCGACCCGGGCGTGCGCCTTGGCGATGCGCGAGGCCGCGACCATCTCCTTGGCCTTGAAGATCTTCTTCATCCCCTGTGCGGAGCGGATCCTCTGTTTGTAAACCCTCTGCTGGGCTCCCATGTCTCTCCTCGTGCGGGATCGATGCGTCCTGGGCGGGAGCCGCCGTCCGCGAGGGACGGCGGCATCTCGCATCAGCCGCGGACGATCTGCTCCTGCTCGATCCGGTCAGCGGCGAGACGACCGTCCTCGTCGTTGCGCGCCGCCTCCTGGCCCTTGCCGGCCAGGAAGTCCTGCTTGACCTGATCGAGGATGCCCGAGAGCTCCTCCTCGGTCGAGGACTCGAACTTGCCGGAGGTGCGGATGGCCTCGAGCACGCCGCCGTTGTGGCGCAGGTGCTCGAGCAGCTGGCTCTCGAAGTCGCGGACGTCCTCGACCTCGATGTCGTCGAGCTTGCCCTTGGTGCCGGCCCAGATGGAGACGACCTGCTCCTCCATCGGGAACGGCGAGCTCTGGGCCTGCTTGAGCAGCTCCATCAGGCGGGCGCCGCGGTTCAGCTGCTGCTT
>CAZHSL010000518.1:0-2277 GCA_964535185.1 uncultured Corynebacterium sp. | reverse complement strand
CTCGAAGAACTTCCAGGTCCCGTCGCGGGGGTCGCGCTTGACGTCGAAGTTCGCGTAGCCCCGGTAGCCGGTCGCCTCGAGCAGGCGCCGCGCCTGGTCGAGGGCGTCGTCGAAGACGGTGGTGATCATCGCGGCCGGGCGCCCCAGCGCGTCCGGTGTGTGCTCGCCCAGCAGCACCCGTGCCGAGCACAGCAGCGTCACCCGTCCCGCCGCGTCGGTGTAGGCGGTGATCGAGCCCTCCGCGGTGTCATCGCCGGGGATCAGCTCCTGGAGGACCAGGCGTCCCGCGTAGCCGGCCGCGGCGATGGAGCGCACCAGCGCGGCGAGCTCCTCGGGCTCCTCGAGGAACCACACCTTCTTCTTGCCCTCGAAGCGCACGCCCGCCATGTCCGCCGTGCGGGCGGCCTTCATCACCACCGGGAACGGCAGCTCGGTGCGCGGCGGCTCCCAGTCGGAGCCCCGCGGCGTGCTCAGGTCGATCACCTCGGTGCGGGGGGTCGCCACGCCGTGCTCGGTGCACAGCCGGGCGAACTCCGCCTTGTCCGAGAGCCGTTCGAGCACGTCCGCCTCGAGGATCGGCAGCACATAGTGCTCGTGCAGGCGCCGGCGATGATCGCTCATCAGCTGCACCAGGGAATCGGCGTTGGCCAGCAGCAGCTGCGGGCGCTCCCCGCCGCGCTCGACCGCCAGCTCGATCACGGCATCGATCAGGTCCTCGTCGCTCGCCGCACCGCCCAGCTCGAGCACCTCGCAGGTGACCGAGCGGCGCATCGGCTCGATGCCGATCTTGGTGACCACCGTCGCCACGACGCCGTACTCCTCATGGAAGGCGCGGGCGAGGGTGTAGACACCGAGCCCCGAGCCCAGCAGCACCAGGTCGAATCCCGCCGAGGCCGGTGACGGCCCGGGACCGGACGCGGTGGGAGGGGAGGTGGGCGTCTCAGGAGGCGGCATGTCGATGATCCTAACGGCGAGGCCGTGCCCCGGGAGCCGACGCACGCCGCGTCGGCCCCCGGCGGGTGATCAGCGCCTCCGCTGCAGCCAGACGGCGCTGTCGGCGGCGACGACCTGCTCCTCGCCGCCCGGTCCGAGCGGCACCGAGCGCAGCAGCACCTCGAGCTCCTCCCCGCCGGTGACATCGCTCAGCGGGACCGGGGACGAGGTCGTGTTGACCACCACCCGGACCTCGCCGCGGTCGAGCACCAGCACGCCGGCGGGCGCCGACTCGTCGAAGACCACGCCGTGACCCTCGCCCTGCTCGCCCAGACGCAGCCGGCGGCGCAGTCGCAGCGCCGCCCGGTACATCTCCAGCACGGAGCCGTCCACCCCGAGCTGCTGATCGACCGCGAGAGGGCCGAACTCCTCCGGCTGCGGCAGCCAGCTCTTCCCGGTGGGGGAGAAGCCGTAGGCGGGCGCCTCCTTCGACCACGGCAGCGGCACCCGGCAGCCGTCCCGGCCGGGCACCCCGGCGCGCAGGTGGGAGGGGTCCTCGCGCAGCTCGTCGGGGATGTCGCGCACCTCCGGCAGACCGAGCTCCTCTCCCTGGTACAGGTAGGCGGAGCCGGGCAGCGACAGCATCAGCAGCGTGGCGGCCCGCGCGCGGCGCAGGCCCAGCTCCGCATCGGGCACCTCGTCGCGGCCCAGGCCCTCGCCGAAGCGGTACTCCGGCGCGAAGCCGTAGCGGCTCGCGTGGCGGATCACATCGTGGTTGGAGAGCACCCAGGTGGTGGGGGAGCCGACGGCGTCGGCCAGCTTCAGCGGCTCCTCGATCGCCGCGCGCATGGTCTCCACGCCCCAGCGGGCCTGCAGGAAGCCGAAGTTGAAGGACTGGTGGGCCTTCTCGTCCCCGATGTAGAGCGGCAGCCGGTGCTCGGGGATCCACGCCTCGAGCACCATCATCCGGTCACCCTCGTAGGAGTCCAGGATCGGGCGCCACTCGCGGTAGATCTCCAGCACGCCGTCGTTGTCGAAGTAGATCGGCACCTCGCCCTCGGGGATGTCGATCAGCCCCTCGGCGTTGACTGTGGCGTCGGGCAGGCCCTCGGGCTTGACCATGCCGTGGGCGACGTCCACGCGGAAGCCGTCGGCGCCGCGATCCAGCCAGAACCGCAGCACGTCCTGGAACAGCTCGTGCACCCGCGGGTTCTCCCAGTTCCAGTCCGGCTGGCTGGTGTCGAAGATGTGCAGGTACCACTGGCCGGGGGTGCCGTCCGCCTCGGTGACGCGGGTCCAGGCCGGGCCGTGGAAGATCGAGGTCCAGTTGTTCGGCGGCAGCTC
>CAZHSL010000517.1:0-2282 GCA_964535185.1 uncultured Corynebacterium sp. | reverse complement strand
CCCGCGATCCTCACCAGCCAGCGCAACATCGCCGCCGCCCTGCTGGTGGCCCGCACCGGCGCGGACGACGGCGACGGCTCGATCGTGGTCGCGATCCTGCTGCTCAGCGCCGTCGGCTTCGTGATGCTGGTGCCCTACGCGCTGCTCAGCGGGCTGGTGCGCCGCCGCCGCGCGGGGGAGAGGACCTCTCTCGGCGTGCTGCTGGGAGTCGTCGGCCCGAAGAGCGACTGAGCCGGGCAGCCCCGCCGAGACCTAGGCTGGAGCGGTGTCCTCCCTGCTGCGCATCGTCCGCTTCACCCGTGCCCTGGCCCCGCTGTACACCACGATCATCCTGTGCTCGGTGCTCACGGCGGGCGCGGGGCTCGCGGTCCCCTTCCTGATCGGCCACGCCACCGACACCGTCGCCGCCGCCGTGGGCGGGGAGACCGACACCGGCACCGCCGTGCGCACGGTGCTGCTGATCGCCGGCGCCGTGCTGGCCGCGGAGCTCGCGGTCACCGTGATCTCGAACGTCGGCGGCTGGTTCGGCGACGTGATGAGCAACCGGATGCGCACCATCCTCTCGGTGCGCTACTACGACAAGCTGCTCCACCTGCCGCAGCGCTGGTTCGACGGTGAGATCACCGGCACCATCGTGGCTCGACTGAACCGTTCGATCACCGAGATCACGAACTTCACCAAGATGATGTCGAACTCCTTCGCGTCGATGCTCATCACCACCGCCGCCGTGCTCGCCATCAGCGCCTGGTACGCCTGGCCGCTCGCGCTCCTGCTGCTGATCGTGTTCCCCGTCTACGTGTGGCTGACCTCGCTCACCTCGGTGAAGTGGCAGCGGCTGGAGGGGGAGAAGAACACGCAGATCGACATCGCCTCGGGCCGCTTCGCCGAGGTGGTCGGGCAGATCCGCGTGGTGAAGTCCTTCGTGCGCGAGCGCGGGGAGCTCGAGGACTTCTCCCGCCGTTTCCGCTCCACCGATGCGACCACGCGCGCGCAGTCCACGCACTGGCACAGGATGGACGTGATCCGCCGGTCGTTCCTGAACCTCGTCTTCTTCGGGATCTACGCGATCATCTTCGTGCGCACCGTGCAGGGTGCCTTCTCCCTCGGCGAGATGGTGCTGCTGGTGCAGCTGATGAGCATGGCCAAGGCGCCGGTCGAGTCGATGAGCTTCGTGATCGACTCCGCCCAGCGCGCGATCGCCGGCTCCAAGGACTACTTCCGGGTGATGGAGACCCCGGTCGACCCGCGCACCGCCGCGGTGATGGCCGCCCGTCCCGAGGGCGCCCGTGACGCCGGGCACGCGGACGGGACCGCGGGCGAGCACTCCGGGGCCGACGGCGCCGCCGCTCCGGCCGCGCGGACCCCGATCGAGCCCGTGCCCGGCGCGCCCGTGGTCGCCTTCCGGGACGTGTCCTTCGCGTACGAGGACGGCGAGGACGTGCTGCACGGGATCGACTTCGAGGTGGCCCGCGGCGAGAAGATCGCCCTGGTGGGGGAGTCCGGCGGCGGCAAGTCCACGATCGTGAACCTGCTGCTGGGCCTGTACGAGCCGCGGCGCGGCAGCGTCGAGATCGTGGGCCATCCCGGCGCGGACCTGCCGCTGGACCTGCTGCGCGAGCGCATCGGCGTGGTCTTCCAGGACGCCTCGCTGTTCTCCGGCACGATCCGCGAGAACATCGCCTACGGCCGCCCCAGCGCCGGTCACGAGGAGGTCGTCGAGGCCGCGCGCCGCGCCAACGCCGACGCCTTCATCCGCCGCTTCGAGGGCGGCTACGAGCAGGTGATCGGGGAGCGCGGGCTGAAGCTCTCCGGCGGGCAGCGCCAGCGGATCGCCGTGGCCCGCGCGATCCTCAAGGACGCCCCGGTGCTGGTGCTCGACGAGGCCACCTCCGCCCTGGACACCAAGGCCGAGATCCAGGTGCAGAAGGGGCTCGACGAGCTGACGGCCGGCCGCACCTCGCTGATCATCGCGCACCGCCTGTCCACCATCGCGGGCGTGGACCGCATCATCACGCTGCGCGACGGCCGCATCGACGAGATCGGCTCCCCGGCCGAGCTCGCCGCCTCCGGCGGGATCTACGCCGAGCTGCTCGCGCTGCAGAGCTCGGGGGACAGCCGCACCCTGGCGAGGTTCGACATCACCGGGTGAGCTGAACCGGGGCCGGCCGCGGCAGCCGACCGGGTCCGGACCCAGCGGACGTTCGGCGGGTCGGGATAGCATGACGGTGACCACACGCTCGGGGGCGACGAAGGAGCTCACATGGGATTCATCCAGGCATTCA
>CAZHSL010000516.1:0-2284 GCA_964535185.1 uncultured Corynebacterium sp. | reverse complement strand
GGGACTCCTCGAGCTGGCGGGTGATCGACTCGGGATCGCAGTGCGGGGTGTGGGCCCCCTTGGTGATGACCGTGATGTCCTCGCGCACGCCGCGGTTGCGCACCCACTGGCCGAAGAGCTTCTCGATGTAGCCGCCGCCGTAGATGTAGGCGGTGTCGAAGGTGGTCCCGCCGATCTCGTAGAAGGCGTCGAACATCGCCGAGGCGTGGGCCAGGTTCATCTGGTTGTCGCAGCCCATGACCAGGCGGGAGACCCGCTTGTCCACGCCGGGGATCGAGCCGTAGGTCATGGCGGGGCCGACCTGCACGCTCCCCGCGGCCAGGGGCCGGCCGGTGAGAGTGGGGATCTGCGCGTCGTCCGCCTCGAAGGGGTAGCGCAGGCCGATCTGCTCGCGCCACTGATCCAGCGCCCGCGCCTGGCCCAGGGAGTTCTCGCCGGTGAGCTCGGGGACCTCTGCGCCCTCGCGTGCGGCGCGGGCGAGGGCGTCGGCCTCGAGGGCGTAGGGCGCGGCGGCGGGGACCTCGATCCGCTGCGGCTGCTCGCCCACGACGTCGAGCTCGATCGCGGTCCCCTCCCCCAGGCCCCACGGGTCGCTCAGCCGGATCATGCCGCGCGATCCGGTGATCGTCGCGGTCTGCGGATCCGCCAGGCGCACACCGGTGCGCAGGCTCGCGGTCATCCCGCCGGGGAAGGTGAGCTCGGCGGTGGCCCATTCATCCACCCCGGTGGCTCCCAGCGTGCCGCTGCCGGCCACCGTTGCCGGCTCGACGACGGGACGGCCCTGGGCGGCGCCGGCGACGAAGCGCGCGAAGGACATCGGGTAGCAGCCCACGTCGAGGATGCCGCCGCCGGCCGTCTTGAGGTCGAACAGGCGGCCGCTGCGGCCGCCGGTGTCGAAGGCGAAGGAGGCGTCGACATGCGTGATCTCACCGATCGCGCCGTCGGCCACGAGCTCCAGGACCCGAACGGTCTGGGGGTGGAATCGGTACATGTACGCCTCGAGCAGGACCCTGCCGGAGCGGGCGGCGAGGTCGATCAGCGCCATGGTCGTGCCGGCGTTGGGGGTCATCGGCTTCTCGCACAGCACGTGCTTGCCGGCCTCGAGCGCCTGCGCCGCGAGCTCGGCGTGGCCGGTGTGGACGGTGGAGATGTAGACCGCGTCGACCTCGTCGCTCGCGAGCACCTGCGCGTAGTCGCCGATCAGGGCCGGGTCCTGGAGCGGGAACTCGTCGGCGAAGGCGCGCGCCCGCTCGGCGGAGCTGCTGCCGACGGCCACCAGCACGCCGTCCTGCGAGGAGGGCAGCTGGGAGGCGAAGCGGCGGGCGATCGAGCCGGGGCCCAGGACGGCCCAGCGGAACGGTGCGGAGGAGGTGCTCATGGAGACGTCGTCGTCCTTCACAGGTGGGGGACACAGAGAGTCGTGAACGTTCACGACAGGGATACGCTATCCCGTTCCGGCCTCCTGGGCAACGCGATGCGCCGGCACCCCGGTCACAGCATGCGGGAAGGGGCACCCCCACCGCGGTGGAGGTGCCCCTTCGACGTCGTCCCGTGCTCGGCACGGGCGCCGGCGGCGATCAGTCCGTGCTGCGCCCACCCACGCTGGGCGTGTTCTTCTGGACGGTCATCAGGAACTCGGTGTTCGACTGGGTCTTCTTCACGCGCTCCATGAGCAGCTCGAGCGCCTGCTGCTGCTCGAGGGAGCCCAGCACGCGGCGGAGCTTCCACATGATGGCGAGCTCCTCCTTGCCCATCAGCGCCTCCTCGCGGCGGGTGCCGGAGGCGTTGACGTCGACGGCCGGGAAGATCCGCTTGTCCGCGAGATGGCGCGAGAGCCGCAGCTCCATGTTGCCGGTGCCCTTGAACTCCTCGAAGATGACCTCGTCCATCTTGGAGCCGGTCTCCACCAGCGCCGAGGCGAGGATCGTCAGGGAGCCGCCGTGCTCGATGTTGCGGGCGGCGCCGAAGAACCGCTTGGGCGGGTACAGCGCCGAGGCGTCCACGCCGCCGGAGAGGATGCGCCCGGAGGCCGGGGCCGCGAGGTTGTAGGCACGGCCCAGGCGGGTGATCGAGTCCAGCAGCACGACCACGTCGCGCCCCATCTCCACCAGCCGCTTGGCCCGCTCGATGGCGAGCTCCGCGACGATCGTGTGATCCGAGGCGGGGCGGTCGAAGGTCGAGGCGATGACCTCGCCCTTGACTGTCCGCTGCATGTCGGTGACCTCCTCCGGGCGCTCGTCGACGAGCACGACCATGAGGTGGACCTCGGGGTTGTTGGTGGTGA
>CAZHSL010000515.1:0-2285 GCA_964535185.1 uncultured Corynebacterium sp. | reverse complement strand
CCGGCCGCTGTGCGAGTCCGAGGACGATGCGCTCGATGCCGTGCTGGCCGCGCTGATCGCGCGCGAGGTCGCTCAGGGGCGCGCGGTCCCGCCCCGAGAGGAGGAGCTCGAGCTCGCCCGGCAGGAGGGATGGATCTGGCTGCCGCGGAGCACGTCCCCCGGCGCGGGGGCCTGAGCGGGGACCAGCGCCCGGGCGAGGTCCGGCGCCCGTGTCAGTCCCCGGCGTCGGAGGCGCGGTCGGGGCCGGAGGGCCCGCCGCCCTCCTCGCGCAGACGCGGCTCGACCCGCTGCGAGGGCCGGTACCCGGACTTGTCCGCGTAGAAGGCGCGGATCCGGTCCATGTCCGCGCCGAGATCGTCGGAGAGATCGAGGGTCGGGCCCAGACCCGTGGTCATGGTGGCGCGGTCCACGTACCCGAGCACCACCGGCATCCCGGTGGCGCGGGCGATGCGGTGGAAGCCCGATTTCCAGTGGGTGTGCGGGCCGCGTGTGCCGTCGGGCGTGACCACCAGGCCGAACACCTCGCCCGCGTGTGCCCGGGCGACCACCTCCTCGACCACCCGCGACGGTGCGGAGCGGTCCACCGGGATCCCGCCGAGCGCGCGCATCAGCGGTCCGCGCCAGGAGGTGAACAGGCTGTGCTTGCCCAGCCAGCGCAGAGGCACCCGCAGCCGCCACGCGATCGCGAGCATGAGCACGAAGTCCCAGTTCGAGGTGTGCGGGGCGCCGACGATCACGGAGGGGCGCTGCGGTGCGGGCTCCGTGACGAGCCTCCAGGGGGACAGGGCCCAGAAGGCGCGGGAGAGGAGCTGACGGAGCATGTGCGGAGCCTAGGCGACACGGCGCCGGTGCCGGGGTGGAGTCCGCAAGCCCATGCAGTCCGTCCGCGCGGATCAGTCGGACCCGGGCGGACGGCGCGTCTGCTTGAGCGCCGCCCGCCGCCGCTTGGCCTCCAGCCGCCGTCGCTTCGACGCCCTGGTGGGGCGGGTCGCGCGTCGGACCACCGGCGGCGCGACGGCTCCGCGCAGCAGGGCGGCGAGCCGCTCACGCGCCGCGCGCCGGTTCTGCCTCTGTGAGCGCTGCTCGGCGGCGGTGACGGTGAGGACGGTGCCGGCGAGCTTCCCGGACAGCTCGGCGAGCGCGCGGCTGCGCTGCACCTCGTCGAACGCAGTGGTGGTGGCGAGGTCCAGGCTGAGCTGCACCCGCGAATCCGTGGTGTTGACACCCTGCCCACCGGGACCGGAGGCGTGGGAGAACTGTTCGTGCAGCTCCGCCCCGGGCACCCGCAGGCCGTGGGGTGCGCCGGGGCCGGGTGCCACGCGCAGATCGTCCATGCCCCCAGTGTGGCCGACGGGGAGCACGGGCAGGAGGCCGCGCAGGTCTCCCGGCCCGCCGATCTCGGCGTTCCGCGGACGCGGGCGCCGCGCACCGGGCAGGATGGGGGTATGTCCGATGGGGAGAGGGCACTGCGCAGCACGATGAGGCAGGGGGACGGGGCACCGCGCGCCCGCCGCCCCATGATCGCCTGGGACCCGGGCCGCGACACCCTGATCGCACTGGTGACCCTGCTGGGGTTCTGGGCCTGCTACTGGGCGAGCACGGCGCTCGACGGCGCCTTCCTCCTGCTCGGCGTCCTGGTGTTCGGCACGGCGGTGCCGGCGGTGGTGGTGCTGCGTCGCCGCCGCGAAGGGATGGCGGGGCTCGGGATCACCCGCCGATGGCTGCTCGTGTCGCTGCTGGTCTCTGCGGTGCTCGGCGGCGGTTCCGCCGTCCAGCTGGTGACCCTCGCCGCTGCGCAGGACGTACCGCTGCTGCCCCACCTGCTGGGCAACCTCCTGGTGCTGTGGGAGCCGCTGTTCGTCTTCGGCTGGCTCTACCTGCGCTGGGAGCGCGCCTTCGGGTGGTTGCCGGCGATCGTGCTGGTCGGTGCCGGTTTCGCGCTGCAGCACGTGGGGAGCGTGCCGCTGGGGGCGGCGCTCGGATTCGGTGCCTTCGCGATCGGTTTCGCGGTCGTGTTCGCGCTGGTGCGCAGCCTGCTGATCCTGTGGCCGCTGTTCTACCCGGTCGCCAGCGGCATCGGCACCCTGCAGGCCGGGTTCCCGATGGGATGGGGCGAGGTCGCCTACGGGGCGGTGCTGCTCGTCGCCCAGGTCGTGCTCCTCCTGGCGATCCGGCGCGGCGTGCGGGACCGGTCCCCGCAGCCGGCGCAGGGGTAGCCGTCCGCTCGCGACAGGGGCACGATGGGGGGCATGGCTGATCCGAAGAAGACCCTCACCTCCGCCGAG
>CAZHSL010000514.1:0-2288 GCA_964535185.1 uncultured Corynebacterium sp. | reverse complement strand
GGACTACTACCGTGAGCGCCTCGAGCGCTTCGAGGCGCTCGCCGACCTCGCCTGAGGCCGATCTGCGAGGGCGCTCGGCGCGCCGAGCCCCTCGCCCGACCCCTGAGAGGTCACCCGCAAGTTTTGTGCAGCTATGTTCCAGATCGGGAACACAGCCGCGCACAACATGCGAGCTCTTTCTCGAGCACGGAGGAACTGGCGTGCCTCGGGGCCACCGCTCCTCCCCGGAGCTCGATCTTCCACAGAGAGATCTCGCCCGGCGCACGGAGCTACGGGACCTCCTAGCGTCGGTGTGCATGACGTCCCGCTGGTCCCCGAATCCGCGCAGCCTGTATCGCCGCGCCGAGCTGCGCTCCCGCGGCATCCACCCGCGCCGACTCGCCTCCGACGAGTTCGTCGAGGTGATCCCCGGTTTCCTCACGCCCTCCAGGGCTCCGGCGGTGCTCGCCCTCTCGGCGCGCCTGCTGCAGCGCGAGGTCGCGCCCGGTGCCGTGATCAGCCACTGCACCGCGGCCGAGCTCCTCGATGTTCCTCTCCCCCGCGCCCTCGAGTACGCCACCTGCAAGGTCATCCACTGCACGCTGACACCGCCCGAGCGTCGTCACTCCGGGCGCGGGGCCGTCTTCCACTCCCGCCCGACCGGCGCTACGACCTCAGTGCAGGGCGTACGGGTGAGCGGGCCGCTCGACCTGCTGGTCCAGCTGGCCGAGCAGCTCGAGCACGACGACCTGGTTGCCGCTGCCGATCAGCTGGTGGGACCGAACTCGCGCGTCCGCCCGCGACCGAGACTCGAGCATCTGCGCGACCGGGCACGGAAAGCCCGCAACACCTACCGGATCCGGAAGGTCAGGTCCGCACTCGTCGACGCTCGCGAACGCGTCGAGTCACCCAAGGAGACCCAGACCCGCCTCACCCTCCTGCGCGCGGGATTCGCAGAACCGGTGATCAACCTCCCGGTCCGGGCACCGAGATCCGGGGAACGATTCCGGATCGATCTGGCCTACCCGAGCCTGCGGATCGCGATCGAGTACGACGGGTTCTGGCACAGCACGGACAAGAAACGGCACGCCGCCGACCGACGGAAGGACGACGTGCTCCACGAGATGGGCTGGCGCGTGGTGCGCGCCTCCGACGAGGACCTTCGCGAACCGGGCGACTTCCTGGGCCGTCTCCGCCACCTGAACGCACCCATGCCCCGCGGTCGGGCTCTCGGGGCATGCGCGGGACCACGCGGAGCCGGGGCCGGAAGGAGTGCGCCGCCCCGACAACCGGAAAGTCTTGAGCCGCTATGTTCCAGATCGGGAACACAGCGGCCCAAGACTATTCAGTAACCCTCACGGGACCGAACGGCCCGGGCGGCCCGGGCCCGGCTGAGCCGGCCCGTGCCGGTCAGGGGCGGGGCAGGCGCTTCTCCTCGGTGGCCACGGCGGTGACCAGCGGGTCGCCCGCGGGCACGTCGAGCAGGGCGAGCAGCGCGGTGACCCGCTCGCGGTCGTCCTGCAGCGCTGCGGCCGCGGCGATCTCCGCGGCCTTCGGGTCCTGTACCTCGTGGCCGCCGCGCACGCGGTCGGTGACCCAGGCGGTCCAGGCGGCGACGGCCGCGACCTCACCGGGCGCCTCGGCCGGGCCGCCGCGCTCGGCGATCACCGGCAGCGCCCGCACCGGCAGCTTCACCGAGCCGTCGGCGGCGATGCGGATCAGGTTGTCGGCCAGGCGCGGGTTGCGGAAGCGCTCCTCGAGGGCCGCGGTGTAGGCGTCGAGCTCGTCGGCGGGCAGCGGCAGCGTGGCCCGGGCCTCGGCCCACAGCTGCTCGACCAGGGCCCGCACCTCGCGGTGCGCGATCGCCTCGTCCACGCGCTGCACCCCGGCGACCTGGCCGGCGTACGCCATCAGGGTGTGGGCGCCGTTGAGCAGGCGCAGCTTGCGCAGCTCGTGCACCGCGATGTCGCCGGTCAGCTGCACGCCGGCCTTCTCCCACTCGGGGCGGCGGCCGCGGAAGCGGTCCTCGACGACCCATTCGGAGAAGGGCTCGGTGACGACGGGGACGGCGTCGGCGAAGCCGGTCTGCGCGAGCACCACGTCCCCGGCCTTCTCGTCGGCCGACGGCGTGATCCGGTCGACCATGGAGGAGATCACGTCGACGTGGCCGTCGAACCAGGCCGCTGTCTGCTCGTCGAGCTCGGCGAGCACGGCGGCGCGCAGCACCTCGCCGTTGCCGGTGAGGTTGTCGCACGAGACCAGGGCGATCGGCTCGGTGACCCCGGCCTCGCGGCGGGCCTTCAGGCCCA
>CAZHSL010000513.1:0-2288 GCA_964535185.1 uncultured Corynebacterium sp. | reverse complement strand
ACCGAGCCGAAGAAGCCGCTGATCGTCTTCACCCCGAAGTCGATGCTGCGCAACAAGGCCGCGGTCAGCGCGGTCGAGGACTTCACCACCGGGACGTTCGAGCCCGTGCTGCCGGACACCACTGTGGACCCGGGCGCTGTCCGCCGGGTGCTGCTGACCTCCGGCAAGGTCTACTGGGACCTCGTCGCCCGGCGCGAGAAGCAGGGCGCGGACGACACGGCGATCGTGCGGGTCGAGCAGCTCTACCCGCTTCCCACCGAACAGCTGCGGTCCGTCCTGGACAGCTACCCGGAGGCCTCGCTGACCTGGGTCCAGGAGGAGCCGGAGAACCAGGGTGCCTGGAGCTTCATGGCGATGAACTTCGCCGTCGAGGTGGGGCGCACCCTGCGGGTGGTGGCGCGTCCGGCCTCCGCCTCCCCGGCCACGGGGTCGAACGCCACGCACAAGGTCGAGCAGGAGGATCTGCTCACCCGGGCCTTCGAGGCCTGAGCACCGCCGCGGGTCACGGGTTCGCCCCGTGGCCCGCGCCACCGCTAGAGTTGACGCCCCCGTCCCCGTCCAGGAGGTCCCGGTGCCCACAGCGCCCATGACGCCCGCCCCGTCCCCGCAGTCCCGGATCCGGATCATCGCGCTCGGCGACGAGCTCCTCGCCGGGGTGGGTGATGCGCGGGCGCTGGGCTGGCTCGGCCGCGCCGTGGCCAGCGAGCAGGGAGCGGCCAACCGCATCGACGTGTTCACCGCCGCGCTGCCCGGGGAGACCTCCGCCGAGCTGGCGGACCGCTGGGACGAGGACGTGCAGCGACGCTTCGCGAAGGAGGGCCAGGCCGACGGCTCCGTGGACAACCGCGTGGTGCTGGCGATGGGCCGCGCCGACGTGGAGGCCGGCATCTCCCTGGCCCGCTCCCGGCTGAACCTCGCCAAGATCCTGGACGGGCTGGAGCGGCTGCGCGTGCCGGCCTTCGTGGTGGGGCCGACGCCCAGCCGGGACGCCGGCACGACCGCCGCGGTGCGGGAGCTCTCCAGCGCCTTCGAGGACGTCTGCTCCCGGCGCCGCATCCCCTACGTCGACACGGTCGGCGGCCTGATCGGGCACGAGCAGTGGGAGTCCGATCTCGCCCGCTCCGTCGGGGACCATCCCGGTCAGACAGGGTACGGGCTGATCGCCTGGCTGGTGCTCCACGGCGGTTTCGGCCGCTGGCTGGGCACCTCGTCCTGAGGCGCGCTCACCTCGAGTGACGTCGGCCTCAGCCGGTCCCGGGCCCTCTGCTCGGCGATGCCCGCTCCGGCGTCATGTGGCACAATCGACGGGTCATCCGGGCGAAGGAAGGAGAGCGTGATGAGCAAGCGAGGACGCAAGCGCAAGGCTCGCCGCAAGAACAGCGCGAATCGCGGCAAGCGCCCCAACAGCTGACCGTGACGTCGCCGCGCGCGACATGACGACGGGCCGCTCCCTCCTCGGGAACGGCCCGTCGTCGTACGTGCGGCCGGTGCGCGGCCTCAGGAGCCCGGGAGCTCGCGCCGCACGGTCTCCGTCCGGGTGATCCTGACGCTGCTGCCGTCGGCGTCCGTGCGGGTGACCGAGACGGTGCGGCACTGGACCGCGATGCGCTCACGCAGATCCGAGGGGGCGCGGTCGGCGCAGCTGCGGCGCACCAGCTCCTTCATCCGCCGCACCTGCTCCCACTCCTCGGCGCACTCCGGGCAGTCGGCGGTGTGGCGCCGCATGCGCCGGACCATCTCCTCGGGCAGTTCGCCGTCGAGGGCCTCCTCCAGCCCGTAGCGCAGGTCGCGTCGCCCCGGCACCGCGGCGCCGGCGCGAGGGGCCCGATCATCCTGGTTCATCGTTCGTCCTCCCGGTCCGTCGATCCGGTCGTGGTCTCGGCGGAGTCGTCCCCGTCGGCAGCGCCTCCGCGCAGGAACCCGCTGCGGTAGGCGTAGTCCGAGAGCTTCTCCCGCAGCTGGCGGCGCCCCCGGTGCAGGCGCGACATCACGGTCCCGATCGGGGTGTCCATGATCTCCGCGATCTCCTTGTACGCGAAGCCCTCGACATCGGCGAGGTAGACGGCCATGCGGTAGTCCTCGCGCAGCTCGCTCAGCGCGTCCTTGACCGCGGAGTCGGGCAGATGATCCAGCGCCTCGGTCTCCGCGGAGCGCAGACCGTCGCTGGTGTGCCCGGCGACCTCGGCCAGCTGCCAGTCCTCGACCGTGTCGGTCCAGGCCTCCTTGGGACGGCGCTGCTTCTTGCGGTAGAGCGAGATGTAGCTGTTGGTCATGATCCGGTACAGCCA
>CAZHSL010000512.1:0-2289 GCA_964535185.1 uncultured Corynebacterium sp. | reverse complement strand
GTGGATGACCCGGTCGTCCCGCGGGCCCTTCTCGGAAAGTCGCCTCAGTCCGTCCGCGGGGGTCCCGTCGTGCCGCGCACCACCAGCTCCCCACCTGCGCCTGAACCTCGACCTCTATCACGCACAGATCGGCGAGGGGAACCTGATCGAGACCCGCCGGGAGTCGCTGCCGCGGATCGGGCAGATCCAGGTGGCGGATGTCCCCGGGCGCGCCGAGCCCGGGACCGGGGAGATCGCCTATCGCGCGATCGCCACCGCGCTGGCGGAGATGGGCTACACGGGGATCGTCGCCATGGAGGCCTGGGCATCGGCGGATCCCGACCTCGCGATCCAGCGGTTCCTCGAGGCATTCAGCACGCCCTGACATTCAGCACGCCCTGAGGAGCTCACGGGCCGGTCCCGTCGATGCCGGGCGGGACCACGCGCACCCGGCACGGGCCCGGGGATGCCGCGTTCCCAGGGAACTCCAGGCTCGGACCCGGCTCGCACGGAGGCACGGCCGTCACTCTCGTCCGGTGCCCGGATACTCGGGCGCGCCCCTCCCCGGAAGGACCGACGTGAGCACGTTCCGCCGCCTCCTCGTCACTGCACAGAAGGCCCTCGACGCGAAGAGCTCCGGCTCCTCCCGCACAGGACAGAGCTCCGACTGGCGCTCCCTCGTGCGCAGCGCCGCCGACAGCCTGACCGGGGACGGCTCCCCGTCCCAGAGCTCACAGGGCCCCGCCTCCTCACGCGGCACCGCCCCCACGGGCGGTTCCGGCGTGGGCATACCGACCACGTCCATGCCCTCATTCGGCGATCGCCGCACCGCCGGCGGGCCCGGCCGCGGCGCAGACTCCGGCGCCGCCCCAGCCGACGCCCCCGCCGGTGATCTCTCCGAAGCGGATCATCGGGCGATCGCGCGCTACGACTACCTGGTGCGCACCGCGGAGCCCGATCAGCTCGAGCGGGTCCACCGCGAGGCCTTCGAGAAGCTCACCCCGCAGCAGCGCACCCAGCTGACCGCGACCATGCGCGAGGAGCTGCCCGAGGGCGAGCGCCCGCGCACGGACGCCCCGCAGGACCTCGCCCGTTCCGCGACCCGGCTCGGGGCGCTCGATCCCCGCCGGCTCACCCGTCTGCTGGGTCGCTCCGGCGGTGGCGGGCGCAGTGGCGGAGCCGCTGCACTCGGCGCAGGTGCGCTCGGCACCGGCGCGCTCGGGGCGGGAGGCCTGCTGGCCGCCGTCGCAGGCGGCGCGGTCGTGACCTCCGTCGGCGGATCGCTGCTGCAGTACGCCGTGGGCGCGGGCATCGACATCGACGCCCTGGCCCCGGATCTCGCCGGCGAGCTGGGTGGCCTCACCGAGGGACTCGACGGCTTCGGCGAGTTCGAGACGATCGAGGGCATCGAGGGACTCGGCGGCATCGACGGGGGCGTCTCCGGCGCAGACGGCGTCGCCGACGGGCTGCGCGGCGTCGCCGACGGACTGGGCGGCACGGTCTCCGGCGCCGGGGAGCAGGTCTCCGGCCTCGGCGACCGGATCTCCGACCTCGGCCTCGGAGATCTGTTCGGCCGCTGAGACCGGGTCCAGCCCCTCCGGAGCGTCGCGGCGGCGAGCACGCTACAAGGCGAGGAATGCGCGGATCTCAGCCACTTCCGGCGTCAAAGTGGTTCAGAACCGCGCATTCCTCGCCCCAGCAAGGGGAACGAGGCATCGGTGCCACCGGGATGACTGGTGCCGGCCCCGACCGCCTCAGGAGTCGAACCGGTGCTGGCCCGGCCCGCTCAGGAGTCCACGAGCGTGACCTCGAAGGAGTAGCGCGAGGCGCGGTAGACGTGGAAGCCGTATTCGACGACGGACCCGTCGTTCGCGAAGGACTTGCGCTCCATGGTCAGCAGGGCTGCGCCGAGCTCCTCGTCGAGCAGCTCGGCGTGCTCCTGGTCGGCGACGGTCGCGCCGATGCGCTCGTGGGCGAGCACGGTGGTGATGCCTGCCTCCCGCAGGCAGGCGTACAGACCGTTCGCGGCGAGCGCCTCCCGTGCGGGGGCGATCCGCTCGGGGACGGTGTTGCGCATGACGGCCAGCGGCTCGTCATCGGCGTAGCGCACCCGGATCAGGTCCAGCACCTGCTCTCCCGGGGCGAGCTGAAGGCGGTCCACCGCCTCGGGCGAGGGGCGCCCGATCCGGTACTCGACGACCTCGGTGCGCGGCGCCTTCCCAGCGGTGCGCAGGTCGTCGTACAGCGAGGTCAGTGCGACCTGCCGGTTCACCGGGGCCTGCACCACCTGGGTGCCCACGCCGCGCTTGC
>CAZHSL010000511.1:0-2290 GCA_964535185.1 uncultured Corynebacterium sp. | reverse complement strand
ACATGTACACCACCGGTGCGGTGATGCTCGACTTCTTCGCCTTCATGACGATGCTCATCGCCGTGCCGACGGGCGTGAAGTTCTTCAACTGGGTCGGGACCATGTGGCGCGGCTCGTTGACCTTCGAGACGCCGATGCTGTTCACGCTCGGCTTCCTCACCACCTTCATCTTCGGCGGTCTCACCGGCATCATCCTCTCCTCGCCGGTACTGGACTTCCACATCTCCGACACCTACTTCGTGGTCGCCCACTTCCACTACGTGATGGCCGGCACCGTGGTCTTCGAGATGTTCGCGGGCTTCTACTTCTGGTGGCCCAAGATGTTCGGGTACAAGCTCAACGAGGGGCTCGGCAAGATCCACTTCTGGCTGCTCGCCCTCGGCTTCCACATGACGTTCCTCATCCAGCACTGGCTGGGCGTCTACGGCGCGCCGCGCCGCTACGTGAACTACCTGGCGGAGGACGGCTTCGACTGGATGAACCAGATCTCCACCATCGGCGCGTTCATCATGGGCGTCTCGACCCTGCCGTTCCTGCTCAACGTGGTGCTGACCCACCTCAAGGGCAAGAAGGTCGAGGTCGACGATCCGTGGGGTTACGGTGCGTCTCTCGAGTGGGCCACCTCGTGCCCGCCGCCGCGCCACAACTTCCACTCCCTGCCCCGTGTCCGGTCCGAGCGTCCCGCCTTCGATCTCCATCACCCGGAGGTCGCGCTGCAGGACCACATGCTCGCCGAAGAACCCGCCGTGAACCCGAGGACGAACTGACATGAGAGCAAGCGCAAAGATCTTCTGGATCCTGGGGATCTTCTTCCTGGTCGTGGCGATCGGCTACGCCCTCGTGACCGGCCTGTACGAGCCGCACGGCATCGAGACGGTCGGCTTCCCGGCGCTCCTGGCCCTCTCCGGCCTGGGCTTCATGATCGGGATGGCCCTCACGATCAACGCGCGGCGCCACGAGCTGGACGCCTCCGACGACCTGGACGGCGAGGTCTCCGAGGCCGCCGGCGTCCAGGGGAGCTTCTCGCCCTACAGCTGGGCGCCCCTGTGGGCTTCGCTCGGCGCGTCGCTGTGCTTCCTGGGCGTGGCCGCCGGATGGTGGATCTTCGCCTTCGGCGTCATCTTCGCGATCTACGGCGTGCTCATGTGGGTCCTGGAGTTTTCCTCCGGCCAGCACGCCCACTGAGCGGGCGCGGCGGCACCCGCGCCCGTCGAGCTCCGCCCCTCCTCCGCCACAGGCCCCGCATCGTCCGTCGATGCGGGGCCTGTCGCCGTCCCGGCCCGGCAGCGCGGCGCCGCGACTCGGTCGGCCGCCGGCGGCGTGCCGCGCAACCCGCGTTCCGATCGCAGGTGCGCAGATGCGTCCCCCCGCTCCGCACAGGTACTGCGGCGCCGACGTCCGCTGAGCAGACACCCGGCATCGCCTCGTGCCTGCTGACCTGAGAGCGGCGGACGCCGAGCCCTCGCGCATACGCATATGTAATCTCAGTAACAGTAATTAAACGCTGTGGAACGGGCGTAGATGCTCGCGCGCCATTCGTCCGGGAGACGAGGAGCCCTCCACCGGCGGGCCTCCCCGTCGGCGCGGGGTAAGCTCACGGTGTCAGCGCGCCACGGACCATCCGCGGGCCGGGTGGCTCTCGTGCAGGGAGCCCGGCGCGGACGCCGACGAGGGGGAGACGCGCATGATCGGCAGTCGCAGCCCGGTGGAGCGCGCGCAGAGGCAGCTCCGCCGCCTCTTTCCCGACGACCCTCAGCTCACCGCAGCTACGGCCTGGGCGCGGGAGACGCTGCGCACCGAGGGGATCGACGCCTCCGCCTCGCCGCTGCGCTCGCTGCGCGTCCTGCGACGGGCGGATCGACGCCTCGGTGCGGTCGCCGCGCGGTACCTCGTCGAGCTCGCGGCGGGGCGACGCCCCGGAGCCCGCGACCGTCCGATCCCGCCCATCGCGCACTGAGCCGCGCCCGTCCCGACCGGGCGGACGGCTCGAGCAGGAGGGGCGGGCCTTACGCCGGCGCCCCGGAGCGCGATGAGACGCCGCGTCGTCTCGGCTCGCCGGCGCCGGGGAGCGAATACTCAGGTCCCCGGCCCCACACCGCCGTGGCCGCTCCATGGAGCCGTGCGAGGGGCCCTGCGCGAAAGGACGGGCCCCGAGGGAGGAGTTCTCCCTCGGGGCCCGTCCGATGCGCTCGTGGTGCGGCGCAGACGCGGTGACGTGCTCGCTCAGTGCACGGCCTTCTCGGCCGGGGTGCGGTAGTCGCCGCCGGTCGCCTCGTCGATGACGTGCTTC
>CAZHSL010000510.1:0-2301 GCA_964535185.1 uncultured Corynebacterium sp. | reverse complement strand
CGCCGTCCTCGAGCTGCGCGAAGGCCGCGACCGGGGCCGAGCAGCCCGCTTCGAGGGTGCGCAGCAGGGCCCGCTCCGCGGCGATCGCGGCGCGGGTGGCCGGGTCGTCGACGGCGTCCAGGCGCTGCGCGAACCACGGCTGCTGCGCGAGCGCCGCGGTGGTGGCCTCCACCGCGAGGGCTCCCTGGGCGGGGGCGGGCAGCATCACGTCGACGGGCAGCAGCTCGCTGATCACGGCCTCCCGCCCCACCCGGCGCAGCCCCGAGGCGGCGAGCACCACGGCGTCGAGGTCCGCCTCCGGGCCGAGCGCACGGTTCAGGCGGGTCTCGACGTTTCCGCGGATCCCCTGCACGTCCAGGTCCGGCCGGGCCCGCAGCAGCTGGGCGCCGCGGCGCGGGGAGCCGGTGCCCACCTTCGCCCCGGCCGGCAGCTCGGCGAGGGTGAGGCCGTCGCGGGCGCAGAGCGCGTCGCGCGGATCCTCCCGCGGCGGGTAGCAGGCCAGGGTGATCTCCTCGAGCGGCGCCGTGGGGAGGTCCTTGCAGGAGTGGACGACCACGTCGACCGTCCCGTCCAGCAGCGCCTGGCGCACGGCGGTGACGAACACGCCGGTGCCGCCGATCTGGGCGAGCGGGCTGGTGCGGTCGCGGTCGCCGTGTGTGCTCACGTGCACCAGCTCCACGGCGTGCGCGGTGCCGGCCACGAGCGCCTCGCCCACCTGCCCCGACTGGGTCAGGGCGAGATCGGAGGCGCGGGTGCCGATGCGCAGGGAGGAGCCGGCCGCGGTCACGAGGTCGCCCCTGCGCGCACCGCCTCCTGCTCGCGCAGGTGGGCGGCGATCTGCTCGAGGGTGTCGACGTCCTGCTCGGCCGGGACCGCGCGGGAGGCGTTGACCTGGCAGCAGTTGTGGCCGCAGACGTCCTCCACCGCACCGAGCTCGGTGACCGCGATGCGCTCCCGGGAGGGGTCCAGGTGCTCCTGCACGATGTCCGCGAGCGCGGCCACGAAGCGGGGATCGGTGCCCGAGGTCGCGACCCGGCGGAAGGCGAGCTGCTGCTCCTGGGCGGTCTCCTTCGCCTCGGTGTCCAGGTCCCAGATCACCTCGACGTGGTCGGTGACGAAGCCGATCGGCACCACGATCACCGCGTCGGCCTGGTCCTCCTCCGCGACCCGCTCGATGACGTCGTTGACGTCCGGCTCCAGCCAGGGCACGTGCGGGGCGCCGGAGCGGGACTGGTAGACCAGCTCCCATCCGGGCAGCACGGGCAGGTCGTCGTGCAGGTGCTCCATGACGTAGCGGCAGGCGGCCAGGTGCTGGTCGACGTACCAGTTCCCCTCGCCCGTCGGCCCCGACGCGTCGTTCATCGCCAGCGGGATCGAATGGGTCGAGAACAGCACCCGCACCCGGTCGGCGTCATGGCCCTCGCGGTCCAGCTCGCGCAGCGCCGCGGCGACGCCGTCCACCACCGGGGCCAGGAAGCCGGGATGGTTGAAGTAGGAGCGGGACTTCTCGATCGCGAGCTCGCCCAGCAGCCCGGTCTCGTCGAGCCGGCGCGCGAAGTCCTCGCGGTACTGGCGGCAGCCGGAGTACGAGGAGTAGGCGCTCGTGATCAGCGCCAGCGCGCGACGGTGGCCGTCGGCGTGCAGGGCCTGCAGCGCCTCGGCCGTGTACGGCGCCCAGTTGCGGTTGCCGAAGTAGATCGGCAGGTGCACGTCGCGGGAGGCGAGCTCCTCCTGGAGCGCGGCGATCAGCTCGCGGTTCTGCGCGTTGATGGGGGAGCGGCCGCCGAGGGCGCGGTAGTGGCCGGCGACCTCCTCGAGGCGCTCGTCGGGCACGCCGCGACCGGCGGTGACGTTGCGCAGGAAGGGGATCACGTCCTCCTGGCCCTCGGGGCCGCCGAAGGAGGCGAACAGGATCGCGTCGTACTGGGGGGTGGTCATCTGGGTGTTCCTCCGGGAACTGAGGGGTCCTGGCTGGGGGCGGGGCTCAGGCGAGCAGGGCGGCGACGTCCGCGAGGTCGTCCAGGCGGCGGCCGGTGTGGAAGGGCAGCTCGTCGCGCACGTGCAGACGGGCGTCGGAGTAGCGCAGGTGGCGCATCATGTCGACCAGGTCGTGCAGGTCGTCCGCCTCGAAGGAGAGCAGCCACTCGTAGTCGCCGAGCGCGAACGCCGCGACCGTGTTGGCGTTGACCTGCGGGAAGTCGCGGCCCAGCATCCCGTGCTCGCGCAGCATCCGGTTGCGCTCGTCATCGGGCAGCAGGTACCAGTCGTAGCTGCGCACGAAGGGGTAGACGGTGATCCACT
>CAZHSL010000509.1:0-2303 GCA_964535185.1 uncultured Corynebacterium sp. | reverse complement strand
CGAAGCTGACCAGCACGATCAGTCCCACGACGATGAGCACGGTGGTGAAGGGGATCGGGATCCCGGCGGCGGCGAGCACCGCCCAGATGACCACCAGGGACAGGCCGATCAGCAGCGCATCGCGCAGCGCCCGCATGATGCGGGGGACGATGTTCGCCCCGGCCACGCGCCGGCTGGCCACCTCGTAGTAGGCCGCGGCGTCCTTGGTCAGCTGCTCCCCGCTCCTGCGCGGGCGCGGAGCCGTGGTCGTCCCCGAGGGCCGGTGGCCCCGCGCCGTGCCGGCGCGGTCCGCGTCGTCCGGATGCGAGCGGCCGCGCTCCCGGCCGGGCTCGTCGTCACGGGAGGGGCTGCGCCGGGTCTCGTCGCGGCGGCCCTCGTCGATGGCCCGCTCGGCGGCGCGCACGTAGGCGCTCGCCCGACCGGACGCCCGTCGTGCGGCGTCCTTCGCGCCGGGGGCCTGCTTGCGCGCGGTGTTCCGTGCGGCCTTCGCGTAGGTCTTCCAGTCGGCCATCGGCGTCTCCTCGTCTCAGCGGGTCTCGTCGTCGGGCCCGCGGCGCCGCGGCTCGGCCCGCTGACGGACGCCGACGCCGCGCGGATCGTCGCGGCGGTCGTCCTCGCGGAAGCGGATGTCGCCGCCTCCTCGCGCCGGCCGCTGCGGACGGGGGTTCCGGGCCCGGTGGTCGTTGTAATAGGACAGCCCCACGTTCAGGGCCAGGGTGATCGCGACGGACAGGACGAAGCCCGCGAAGGTCGAGCGCACGCCGACCAGGCGCAGCAGGATGAACAGCACACCGATCGCGATCACGCTGAACCCGATGTGCTCGCGCACGCGCTGGACCAGGCTGCGGCGTCGTCGACTCATCCCGCCATCGTAGTCGCCCCGGCCGGGCGGCACCCCGCGGGCGGGCGTCCGGGACGATCCGGACGGCTCACGCCCGCCCGCGGGACGGAGGGGCGGCCGAGTGAGACTCCCCGCACCCTGCCCCGCGTGGCCCGGGAGGAGAGGCAGAAGCGATACGCTGACCCTGTTCCCAGGGGTGGCATCGAGGCCAGTGCGGCCTGCCGCCCACTGCCGACATCGAGAGGAAAAGCACCCCGTGGACCTGTATGAGTACCAGGCCCGCGATCTCTTCGAGAAGCACGGCGTACCCGTGCTCGGAGGAGTCGTCGCGGAGGATCCGGCAGCCGCCAAGGCCGGAGCAGAGAAGCTCGGCACCCCGGTCGTCGTCGTCAAGGCCCAGGTGAAGACCGGCGGGCGCGGCAAGGCCGGCGGCGTCAAGATCGCCAAGTCCCCCGAGGAGGCGGAGCAGAAGGCCTCCGAGATCCTCGGCATGGACATCAAGGGCCACACCGTGCACCGCGTGATGATCGCGGCCGGTGCGGACATCGCCGAGGAGTACTACTTCTCGCTGCTGCTGGACCGCGCGAACCGCAACTACCTCGCCATGTGCTCCGTCGAGGGCGGCATGGAGATCGAGCAGCTCGCCGTCGAGCGCCCCGAGGCCCTCGCCCGCGTGGCCGTGGACCCCAACGTCGGCATCGACCAGGCCAAGGCCGAGGAGATCGTCGCCGCCGCGAAGTTCGACGCCGAGACCGGCGCCAAGGTCGCTCCCGTGCTGGTCAAGCTCTGGGACGTCTACCAGAACGAGGACGCCACGCTGGTCGAGGTGAACCCGCTGGTGAAGACCGGCGCGGGCGACATCGTCGCCCTGGACGGCAAGATCACCCTCGACGACAACGCCGAGTTCCGTCACGAGGACCACTCCGCGCTCGTCGACGTCACGTCCGAGGACCCGCTGGAGACCAAGGCCAAGGCGCTGGACCTCAACTACGTCAAGCTCGACGGCGAGGTCGGCATCATCGGCAACGGCGCGGGTCTGGTCATGTCCACCCTCGACGTCGTCGCGTACGCCGGTGAGTCCCACGGCGTCAAGCCCGCGAACTTCCTCGACATCGGCGGCGGCGCCAGCGCCGAGGTGATGGCCAACGGGCTCGACGTCATCCTCGGCGACGAGCAGGTCTCCGCCGTGTTCGTCAACGTCTTCGGCGGCATCACCGCCTGCGACGCGGTCGCGAACGGCATCGTCGGCGCGCTGAAGAAGCTCGGCGACGCCGCGACCAAGCCGCTCGTGGTCCGCCTCGACGGGAACAACGTCGAGGAGGGTCGCCAGATCCTCGCCGACTTCGCCCATCCCCTCGTCACCCAGGCCGACACCATGGACGGCGGCGCCGCGAAGGTCGCCGAGCTCGCCGCCGCAGGAAAGTGAGCAGCACCCGACATGTCTATCTTCCTTGATGAGAAC
>CAZHSL010000508.1:0-2310 GCA_964535185.1 uncultured Corynebacterium sp. | reverse complement strand
CACGGCACCGCGATCGACCTCCGCTTCGAGCGCTGACCCGCGGGCGGCCCGGGCGGTGGCCCTACTCGGGCACCGCCCAGCCCGGCCGCACCCAGCCGGGCCCCCACGGGAGGTGGCGCTGGAGAGCACAGGGTCGCGGTCGGCCGCCGCACCGCCGGTCCGTGAGGTCGCGTACGGGGGACCGCCGGCTGCTCAGCCGAGCACCGGGATATCGGCCAGGCGGAAGTACCGCGGCCGGAGCTGCAGCGCGTTGGCGGAGCCGGGCGCGACGCCGGGGATGTCGCGCGGCAGACCAGCTCGAGGATCCGGGGCACACCTCCGTCGATGCACGTCGCCGTGCTCAGATGGGTGAGCGGGGCCAGCGCATCGTCCTCGAGCCTCCGGTGGAGACCGGGGAACGTCAGCGTGCTCCCGGTGAGCACGGCGAGGCCGCCGTCGGTGAAGGCGAGTGCGAGGTCGCTGCGCTGCAGGAGGTTGTACGAGAAGCCGCCGAGCCCGACCTCCTCGCCCGTCACGTCATCATCGACGACGGCCTCGTACGACGCGTTCGGGGGAACATGAGTCGAGCTGGGCGCCCGAACGCCGTGGAGCTCGTCGCGAGCGCCCTCAGCGGGTGGTGTCGGCGCGGTCCACCCGCTCGGCGGGTGCGGTGCGCTCGGCGCGCGTGAGGTACTGGGCGACCATCCTCCAGCCCAGCATCCCCACGGCCGTCACCACCGCGGTGACGATGACGAAGGAGATCTCGGTGCCCGCGGAGAACAGGGTGCGCAGCGCCATCGCCGTCGCGAGCGTGATCGCCCACACGAACACCCCGTGCGGCCAGATCCGGAACGGGGCGCGCCAGGCGCGGATCGCGAGATGGCCCAGCAGCACGCCGACGGCGAAGTGCCAGCCCACCAGGACGATGTTCTGCGTGGTCAGCGGCGTGCCGTGCTGCACCAGCCCGATCGCGACGAACAGCAGGGCGACCAGCAGATCGCCCACCAGGGCACCCAGGGAACGGAACATCGCTCCAGAGTACTGACCACAGCCCGCACACCCCGCGGTCGGGCCTGCGGTTGTGAAGGGTGCCACGCCCGCGCCCGGGCCGCGCAGGCACGGCGCCTCGACGAGCGGACGGGCAGGTCGCGAGCCGCCGCCGCGAACTACCATGGAGGCCATGCCCGCGAACCCCGCTCCGACCCTCCACAGCTCCGCGCTGCCCGTCCCGCGCGACGGCATCGCGGGAGCCGCCCCCTACGGCGCTCCCCAGCTCGAGGTCGCGCATGCGCTGAACGTCAACGAGAACCCCTACGGCCCCTCGCCGCAGCTCGCCGAGGCCGTCGGCCGCGCCGCTGCCGAGGCCGCCGCCGGCCTGAACCGCTACCCGGACCGGGAGGCGCTCGCCCTGCGCGCCGACCTCGGCGCCCATCTCGCCGCCGAGTCAGGGATCCCGGCGCCCGAGGCGCATGCCGTCTGGGCCGCCAACGGCTCCAACGAGATCATGCACCAGCTGCTGCTGGCCTACGGCGGCCCCGGCCGCACCGCACTGGGCTTCACCCCGCATTACTCGATGTACCCCGAGTACGCGCGCGACACCTACACCGAGTGGGTCACCGCGGAGCGCGGCCCCGCCCCCGACTTCGCGCTCACCGCCGAGGCGGTGACCGCCGCGATCGCCGCGCATCGCCCCAGCATCGTGGTGCTGACCAGCCCGAACAACCCCACCGGCACGGCGCTCGACCTCGAGGTCGTCGACGCGGCAGCGGCCGCGCTGGCTCCGACCCGCGGCCTGCTGGTGGTCGACGAGGCCTACGCCGAGTTCCGCCGCGACGGCGTGCCCAGCGCGCTCACCCTCCTGCCCGCGCATCCGACCCTGGTGGTCACCCGCACGATGTCCAAGGCGTTCGCGCTCGCCGGGGCGCGCCTGGGCTACCTGGTCGCCGATCCCGCGATCGTGGACACCGTCCGCGTGGTGCGCCTGCCCTACCACCTCTCCGCGCTCACTCAGGCGGTCGCCCGCACCGCCCTCGCCCACCGCGAGGAGCTGCTGGGGAAGGTGGCGCTGCTGCGCACCGAGCGGGATGCGCTCGCGGAGCACCTGCGCTCGCGCGGCCACGAGGTCGCCCCGTCGGACGCGAACTTCATCCTGTTCCGCAGCTTCACAGACCGCGACGCCGTGTTCGAGGCCCTCCTCGCCCGCAGCGTCCTCATCCGAGCCGTCGGCCCCGCCGGCTGGCTGCGCGTCTCCATCGGCACGCCCGAGGACAACGCCGCATTCCGCACCGCCCTCGAGGAGGCCGACCCCCGATGACCGACACCCAGAGCCCC
>CAZHSL010000507.1:0-2321 GCA_964535185.1 uncultured Corynebacterium sp. | reverse complement strand
AGACCCTCACCTCGATGCAGCTGCACTGCGTGCGCCTCGCCGAGCTCGAGGCCGCCGGCGCCATCCGCCCAGAACAGGCCTCGCTCGCGAAGGTGCACAACACCCGCGCCGCCCGCGAGATCGCCTCGGACGCCCGGGACATGCTCGGCGGCTCCGGGATCCTGCTCGAGAACCGGGTGGTGCGCCACCGCAGCGACATCGAGGCCCTCCACACCTACGAGGGCACCGACACCGTGCAGTCGCTGATCGTGGGGAGGGCGATCACGGGGGTCAGCGCGTTCGCGTGAGCGGCGCTCTGCGTGATGTGGCGGCGGGGCGCGTGCGCGATGGGCGCGCGGGCTCCGCCGCTCGCGCACTCGTGGCCTCCGTCCGGTGCGTCGCGTCCGGGGTGATCACCCGGTCGGACGGCCCGGTCAAGCGGGCCCAGCGGGATCAGCTGCTCGGGATCCGCCCCAGGAATCCGGTCATGTCCTTCCCTCCCGGCCGCCTCCCCCCGGGGTGACCTGCGTCATGCACAATACCGAGGAGTGAGCGGCGTATCAGCGCTCGCGATGGGAATGTGGACGACCGGGGGCGCAGGGCATGGACGGGACGATCGAACGGACGCGGCGTGGGGCCGTGCATGAGGCGTGTGCGTCGGGCGGGAGTGTTCGCCGAAGGGGGTGGTGGGCTGTGCTCGGTGCCGGGCTCGTTCTGCTCGCAGGCTGCGGAGCAGGTCAGGAGCCCGTGCCCGCCGAGGATGCCGTCGCCCACTACGACGCAGTCGCCGGTGCCGTCCTCGATGAGCTCGCCGGCCCCGAGTGGACCCTGCAGGAGAATCAGCGGACCGTGCGCGAGGGGGACGAGGGCTGCCGCTACTCACCGGGGGTGTGGAACGCGGACGCCGTGCTGGACGGGGTCTCCGGCGCCGAGGGCTGGGACGAGCTCACCGAGCGGCTGGACCCGGTGCTCGCCGGGCACGGCTTCGGGGCCCTCGGCGACCCCGAGCGCTCCGGGGCGATCCACAGCGTCAGCGCCCATGATCAGCACGGCGCCGAGCTGGTGCTCGACGAGCAGGGACGGCTCTCGCTGCGCGGCGCGCTGGTCGATGCGGAGCCCTGCACGGCAGAGGCGCTCGGGCTCTGAACCGGCCGGCCGCCGAGCACGTACATCTTGCAGATGTGAGCACCCGTCCGGCCCACCTCTGCCGACGTCGCGGCCTGTGCCGGGGTCTCCCGGGCGGCCGTCTCCACGGCGGACACGCACCATCGGTCTCATCACCGATGAGGTCGCCACCTCGCCGTTCGCTGGCCGGATGGCCCGAGCCGCCTCGATGGTTGCGGCCCGTGAGGACCATCTCGTGATCACCATGGATCTCTCGCTGCGTGACCATTCCGTCTCCGAGGCGGCTCTCCTGCTCGCGGAACGCCAGGTGGACGGGTTGGTGTACGCCACGATGGGGCGCCTGCATGTGCCGCGCCCTGTGGGCCGGGCGATCACGGGGGTGAGCGCGTTCGCGTGAGGAGTGCTCAGCTCTCGGATCCCTCGGTCACCGTGACGTTCTGGAACCGTTCCCGGTACTCCTCTTCGGTGAGCACCAGCTCGCCGGGCTTGTGCACGTCATCGCCCGCTTGGAAGCCGCCGTCCGGGCCCCACGGGTTCTGCAGCACGACACGGCCGTCCTCCCTCACTTCGGTGACCACGTAGACATGGGTGCTCACGGTGTCCCGGGGCACGGCGCCATCTCTGTCGCCCCAGGACTCCCGGTCGAACAGCCCGCCCTCACCGTCGCGGGGCCCGGTATCCGCAACGACCACGTTCCCGGCGGCGAGTTCGTCCCGGAGCTGGTCGACCGACGGCTCGACATCGTATGTCCTCGTGTCCTGACCGGTGAGGGTGAACATCGGATCTGCCGCCTGCCCGCCTTCCTCGATCTCTCCGTACCCGCCGCGGTATGACGCGTAGGCGGTCTCGAAGATCGACATGGTCGAGATGTCGCCATCGGCGTCACGGACTCCGTTGCCGGCGACCTCCGGGTCCACCGTCACGACCCTCTCCTGCACGCGACCCAAGAAGTCCTTCTCGTAGAAGCGCACGTGATACTGGCCGTCCTCGAACCAGACGTTCTCCTCGAGGAAGTCGGGCTTCGCCCGTGCCACCGCGGCCAAGGGAGCGAGGAAGAAGCAATCGCCCATCCCACCCTGAACGATGCGCTCGGCATCTCGCCGGATCGCCGCCGGATCGTCGACGTCCTCCTGCAGGTCGTCCGGTACGGCGACGGGATCCCCGCTGTCCTCGGTCGGCTTCGGCGACGATCGATCGCCGCCGCTGTGCGGTCCGAC